>CAMHDB010000133.1 GCA_946183715.1 uncultured Oscillibacter sp. | reverse complement strand
CCATACTCGCCAGAAACAGGAAACTCCCCGTGTCCATGATGTTCATGCCGATGAGCTTCTTAATCAGATTCCCGTGAAAGAGAAGCATAGTCAGGCCGATGACAAAGAGGATAATAGCGGCGGCCTCCTCGTAATTGGCCAGCAGGGCCGAAACGGTTTCTCTCATTTACGATTCCTCCTTGTCCGCCGTGTTATCCGCCGCGCCGTTTGTTGTGGCGTCTCGGGTGATAGTCCCCGCCGTGCCGCCTTTTGCGGCGTCCCCGGCGACACCCTCCGCCGCGCCGTTCGCTGTGTTGTCCCCGGCGATATTCTCCGCCGCGCTGTCCGTTGTGTTGTCCCCGGCGATATTCTCCGCCGCGCCGTCCGTTGCGGCAGTATGCGCCGCGCCGTCCTCGGCGATAGTCCCGCGCCGGAACAGGCTGTAAAAGCCGAACATCGTACAGGCCACAACCAGTCCGACGGCGATGTCGAGCGGGAGAATCAGCCCGCCGGAGAGTATCGCCCCCGGGACGCCCTTCGGGATATGGTTTTCGAGGCCGTTGGCCCCGGTGAAGAAGACGTAGCCTTTCGCGAAACTGTAGAACGAGAGCGCGCAGAACGCCGCCCAGTGGAAGACGCGCTTTGTCAGGAAGCTGTCGACGGCGCTGTCGCCGCGCGTCGAGGCGAAAATGACCAGTCCGGCCCCGAGCACGGCCCCGCCGGAGAATCCGCCCCCCGGCGAAATCTGCCCGTTGAGCAGAATGTAGATTCCAAAAAGCAGAATGCAGGGCGTCAGGACGCCCCCCACGCGGCGGGCTATCTGGTCGCGGTCGGTGGGGAAGTAGTCCTCCTCGCTGATTCGGTAGTAGTCCTCGTAGGCCGTGCGCATATTCTTCTGGTCGCGCCGGAGCAGAATCATGACGCAAACCAGCGCCGTAAAGAGTACGTGCGATTCCCCGAGGGTGTCGAACGCGCGGTAGTCGAGAATCATCCCCGCGACGATGTTCACCGCCCCGGTTTCCTCTAAGCCGTGTTCGACATAACGCTCCGTGATTTCCGTCGCGCGCGGGTTTTCCGCGCCGTAGCGCGTGATGTGCGCCACCATATACAGGAATACCGCCATCAGCGCCAGACAGCACAGTACCGCCGCCACGCGGTACCACGCCGAAAAGAGCCGCCGTTCGGAGTGTATCACGCGCCCCATACGAACTACGGCCACTTCTTCGGCCTCGCGCTGTAGGCGGCGCTGGTCTTGCCGGGGCAAGTCGTGGCCCCGCTTGCCGTCGAGAATGTGTTCCATGACATCCGTCTCGCCGTCGAGCCAGCGCCGGAACCGTTTACTGTTCATGCTCCGCCTTCTTTCCGTTTCGCGCGGCGGCGTTTACGCTTCCTGTCGCCGTTGGGCCTCTGCTGCGACACGCCGCCCTCCGGAAACGCCTCGGACGGCGTTTCGGGGTCGGTTTCCGTCCACGCGCGGTCGTCCATGCCGTCTATCTGCCGTAGTTTCTTCAGCGTCACAAGGAACAAGTACCCGCTGATTCCCGCCCCGACTGCCGCCTCCGTAATCGCCAAGTCCGGAGACTCCATGAGTATCCACAGCAGGCACATGATGGAACTGTAGGACATGAAAATAATGACTGACCGCAACAGGCTCTTCGTCAGGTTCACCGACACCGCGCAGACGATGAGCAGTACGACGAGGGCGATTTTGTAGATTTCCGAAACGTGCATACCGTCGCCCCTTTACAATCTGGTCATGTGGTCGTAGAGGCGCTGATTGGTGTAATACTCAATCTGCGCGATGAGGTGCGACGAGACCGGGGAGCAAATCCAGAGGAAGACCACCGGGAGGAAGCACTTCGCCGCCTCGAACAGCCCGGACGCGTTGACCGCCACGGCCAGCACGACGTAAAACAGGCCCATCGTGTCCCCGATGCCCGCGGCGTGTACGCGGTTCATGACGTAGGAAAAGCGGCAGTTGCCGAGAACCGCCCCCGCGAAAAACAGCAGGCCCGTACACAGGATAGCCGCCGTCAGCCAGAAGCGTACCCATTCAGACACGGGAAGCGCCTCCTTCCCCGTCGGTGCCGGGTTCGTCGCGGAAGCGTTTCCGCGACGGGCGCGGCGGAATCAGCACGCGCGCCAGAATCAGCACGGACACGAGACTAATCATGGTATAAATGAGCGCCACGTCCAACAGCCACGCCTCGCCCAGAAGGCGGGAGAGAATCACAATCGCCGCGATAACGAGCGTGCCGACCATGTTAATGGACAGTAACTTGTCTGTCACGCTAGGGCCTCTGACCGACCGGAAGAGCATGATAAACAGCAGTACGGCGATACCCGTCAGCACCGAGGAATAGAGCAGTTCGTAAGCCTTTTGCACGTCCAAAGTAAGCCTCCTTTCGGACATTCAGGGGAATTTCCGCCTTGTCCGGGCGTTCATGGGAATTTCCGCAGTAACAGCACGAACGACGAGCGGTTCAGGCCTTGCGCGTACTCTTTACGCAGGGCGTGTACCAGAAAGCGGTCCCCCTCCTGAAAGACCGTAATCGTGCCGGGGGTGAGCGTGATGGAGTTGGCAAGGATGACATTCTGGTACTCGCGGGGCAGTCCGGAATGGAACTCGACAAGGACGGGTTCCGGGTGCATGGAGGGCGTCAGGGCCACAAGCAACACCGTCGCGGCGGCCTTGACGGTCTCCAAAAGTAAATTTAACAAGTAGAGCAGGAACAGCGGGTAAAGGCGGAGGAGTTCGCGTTCCCGGCGGAGGGGCCAGCCCGTGAAGCGCGCCATAAAGGCTATCAGCAGGGCTGTGACGCCCGCGCCGATGAGTACGACTTCGACCGTGGCGCGCCCGTTGAGCAGGAGCCAGAGAAGGAAAAGCGGAATTGACATAGCGGCCCTCCGGTTACGTGAAATTGGAGTAGCTGAGCTTTTTCAGTTCGCAGTGCTCGTGCAGGAACTGGTCGACCTCGTAAATAGAGAGGCTTTGCGGCATTTTGACAATCATGTTGAAGGTCACAAGTCCGTCGCTGGTATAGGTGAGGTCGCTGTCCGTGACCTGTATCCGTTTTTTCTCCATGTAGTCGTTGAAGACCTTGCGGAACTCCCGGTCGGCGCTCATGGTGAACGAGAGGTAGTGCGAGACCATCGACTCCGACGCGAACGGAAGGCGGTGCATCATCATTTGGAAAAAGACTACGACGAACGTCGCCGCGACGCCCAGCACGTACATACCCGCGCCGAGGGCCAGCCCGATTCCCGACGTGGCCCAGATTCCCGCCGCCGTCGTCAGGCCCTTGATGGTGTTGCCGCTCTTGAAAATGGCCCCCGCCCCCAGAAAACTCACCCCGCTGACGACTTGCGCCGCAATCCGGGCCGAATCGGCCCCCCGGACACCGGGAAAACTCAGGCCGTCGGCGGTCGTCAGGTCGGCGAACGCGTACTTTGAGATTATCATCATCAGGGCCGCCGTACAGCAGACAATGACGTGAGTACGCAAACCCGCCTCTTTCAGACGCCTGCTCCGTTCCAGTCCGATAATGCCGCCGCAAAGCCCCGCCGCCAGTAGCCGGATAAAAAATTCGACTTCCTGCGCGGCGGTGAACTGCGCTTGTAAGTAGGATGCCAAGGTCATGCGCGTTGCCTCCTTTTTGATGGCGCGGGCGGTGGAAGTCCGCGTAATTGTCTAGTATAGCACCGTCCCGGGCGTCCCGCAAGGGCGAAAGCGTAAAATTTCTTGGCAAGCGCGGAGTTCTCTCTCCAGCCCTCCGGGGCGCCTCCCCTTTTGACACGCGGGGTTACGCGCGGCGGGGGAGGAAAAACTGTCAGGCACGCTAAAAGCGCCTCCCCCAATGCGGGAGAGGCGCTTTTAGCGTATCACGTTGCGGGCTTTTTCTCGGGGTGCTTTTGGTAGTAGTCGGCAAGGGCAGATTGAATGGCCTCCTCCGCCAGTACCGAACAGTGCATTTTGTAGGCGGGCAGGCCGTCGAGCGCCTCGGCAACCGCCTTATTCGTCAGCTTCATCGCGTCCGCGACGGGCTTGCCCTTGATAAGCTCCGTCGCCATCGAACTCGACGCAATCGCGCTCCCACAGCCAAACGTTTCAAACTTCACGTCCGTCACCGTGTCGCCGTCGATTTTCAGGTACATCTTCATAATATCGCCGCACTTCGCGTTCCCGACCTCGCCCACGCCGTCGGCGTCCTCAATCACGCCGACATTCCGGGGGTTCCGGAAATGCTCCATGACCTTTTCGCTGTACAGTGCCATAGTGCTCACTCCTTACAGGATGAATTTCGCCTTGCCGCTGACCAAATCGCGCCACACCGGGGAGAATCCGCGCAGGTACTCCACGACTTCCCGCACGTTCCGGATGATATAGTCTACTTCCTCCTCCGTGGCGTCCTCGCCGAGCGTCAGACGCAAGGAACCGTGGGCCACGTCGTGTACGCGCCCGATAGCAAGCAGTACGTGGCTGGGGTCGAGAGAGCCCGACGTACACGCGCTCCCCGACGAGGCGCAGATTCCGCGGTCGTCGAGCAACAGTAACAGCGATTCGCCCTCGATTCCCTCAAAGCAGAAGTTGGCGTTGCCGGGGAGACGCTTCACGGCGTCGCCGTTGAGGGCCGCGTGCGGGATTTCGCGCAAGCCCGCAATCAGGCGGTCGCGCAGCGCGCGCATACGCTCCGCGTTCCCGTCCATGCGCGCGGCGGATTCCTTCAGCGCCGCCGCCATGCCCATAACCGCCGGGACGTTTTCGGTACCGGCGCGCTTCCCGCGCTCCTGCGCGCCGCCGTCAATCAGGTTGACAAGCGGGACTTTCTTCCGGGCGTACAGGAAGCCGACGCCCTTCGGGCCGTGGAACTTGTGCGCCGACGCCGAGAGCATATCAATATGGTCGGCGTCCACGTCAATCGGGAGGTGTCCGACGGCCTGCACGGCGTCGGTGTGGAACGGCACGCCGCGCCGCGCGCACACTTCGCCGAGTGCGCGGATGGGCTGTACGGTGCCGATTTCGTTGTTGGCGGTCATCACCGTGACAAGGCAGGTCTCGTCACAGATTGCGGCGTCGAGTTCGCCGGGCCTGACAAGCCCGTTTTCGTGTACGTCGAGCAGTGTCACACGGAAGCCTTCCTTTTCCAGTCTGCTGAGCGTGTGCAGGACCGCGTGATGTTCAAACGCCGTCGAGATAATGTGCGTTTTCCCGGCCTTACGCCCCTTTTCGGCGGCGGAACGTATCGCCTGATTGTCGGCCTCGCTCCCGCCGGACGTGAACGTAATCTCGCGCGGGTCGGCGCCGATAACCGCCGCGACTTCTTCCCGGGCCTGTTCGAGTGCCTCTTTGGCCCGCTGTCCGAGGGCGTACAGGCTGGAGGGGTTCCCGTACTCCTCCTCCAAATACGGAAGCATGGCCTCAATGGCCGCGCGGCTGGGTTTCGTCGTCGCCGCGTTGTCTGCGTAGATTCTCATGTCCTGAAATCGCCGTTACTGAAAACTTACAAAAAGTTATAAACTCTTCCGTTCCATTCCTGTTTC
>CAMHDB010000132.1 GCA_946183715.1 uncultured Oscillibacter sp. | reverse complement strand
TGGTCAATCCCGAGGCGCGCGAACTCGATTTGACGCGGTTTCGACGGCAAATCGCAGTTTTCGACGACCCAGTCGTACAGCGGCCTGTGGTTCTCGTACTCCAGAGAGCAGAGACTGTGCGTGATACCCTCCAAGGCGTCCTGAATCGGATGGGCGAAATCATACATGGGATAAATGCACCACTTGTCGCCCTGCCGATGGTGGCTCGTGTGGCGGATTCGGTAGAATACCGGGTCGCGCATATTGAAGTTGCCGCTTGCTAGGTCGATTTTGGCGCGGAGGGTCATGGCGCCGTCGGGGAACTCCCCGGCGCGCATGCGCCGGAACAAGTCCAGACTTTCCTCAACGGGGCGGTCTCTCCACGGACTGCGCGCCGGGACGCCCACACTCCCGCGGTATTCTTTGAACTCCTCCGGGGTCAGTTCGCACACATACGCGAGGCCTTTTTGAATTAAAAGTTCGGCCTGCCGATAGTCCTCCTCGAAGTAGTCGGAGCCGTAAAAGAAGCGGTCGCCCCAGTCGAAGCCCAGCCAGTGAATGTCCTCCTGAATGGCCTCGACAAATTCGACATCTTCCTTTGTGGGGTTGGTGTCGTCCATGCGCAGATTGCAAAGCCCGTCGAACTTCTCCGCCGTGCTGAAATTGATAACCAGCGCCTTGCAGTGTCCGATATGCAGATAGCCGTTGGGTTCCGGCGGGAAGCGCGTGTGTACGGTCATACCCGCGAAGCGTCCGCCGGGGGCGATATCCTCCTCGATGAACGCGTGAATAAAATTCCGGTTTGTCTCCGTCTCCCCGGGGACAATTTTTATTTCGTCAGCCATAGTAACGCCTCCTGTCTGTTATATTGCCGCCAGCCAGTCCTCGGTCACGTCCCGCGCGGTGACGGGCGTCACCAGTCCCCGGCACATCAGGCCAAGCAGTTCCTGTACGCGGAAGCGCGAGACCGATATCGCCGGAATCAGCGCCTGTTCGCCGCCCGATTCGACTAATATGCCGTACTCCCCCCGGTCGGCCTCCGGCGTACACGTCACGAGGGAGTATTCCACCGTGCGTTCCCCCAGCGCCGCCGAATCGAAAAAGAATTTCCGCATCTTGCACCCTCCTGTAAACTTACTCCAACAGAGGAACCGTCCCGCGTTTTCCCTCACACGGTCTCCCTAGATTCCTCCGTGTCACGCAACAGCTTGTAGAACTGCTCCCGGTCGTAGAGCAGGTTCAAGGCGTCCAGAAGTCCGCGCGCGTTGAGCTTCTCCGGAAGCGACAGACGCCGTAATAAGGCGCGGCGTCTTGCGGCGCTGTCGGGCGCGCCGCTCAGGCCGCACTCGAAAAAGTCGGTCATCGTCAGCGGTTCGCCGTCCGGGGGGCGCGTCTGCTCGTCCAGAAACGTCGCCCCGGCGCGCCGCAGGGCGTCCAGCAGGATTTCGGGCCGCATGCCCTCGACGCCTAATTTGCCCTCGCGTCCGGGGGCGCGCTTGCGGCGCTCCTTGCCGGGGATATCCGGGATGTAGGCGTGTCGCACACGCCCGGACGGGAGCGAGCCTTTCAGGAAATTCCGGAGTACGAACCCGGCGCCGTCGCTGTCTGTCAGGACAATCAGCCCCCGTTTTTCCGCCAGTCGGCGGAGAAACGAGAGCTTTTCCCGGTCGTGGAACGCCGCGAAACCCTCCAAAGTCACAATGGACGCGTCCACCGTCTGCGACAGCGTGTTTTTGTCGTACTTGCCCTCCACCACGATGACTTCCGCCACACGGTACATCCTGACACTTCCTATCTATATTGGGCTTTCCCCGGGCCCATGCTGAGCCGGACGAGCAAAAATTTGAGTTCCTCGGCGGGGTCGATACCCCGTTCCGACTTCATGCGGCGGTCGAGAATCTCGCACTGCCGCACGGCCCACGCACACCACGCGGTCGAAGTCCGGCGCGCCGCCGACAGCGCCAGTTTCGCCGGGTAGCTCGACTTCATATTCCAAATGTCCATGAGCCATTCCTGCCCGCGCCCGTAGTCGAGGGCCAGACGCGCGGTGTAAAGGCGTCTTAATTCCTTGCCCAGCGCCCCGGAAATCATGTAGGGGACGGTCTGCATTTTGAGCAGGTCGCCGAGAACCGAGGCGGCGGCGTCGTAGTTGCCCGCCGATACGGCGTTGGAAAGGTCGAAGGCCTGCCGGGACAGTACCGGGTCGGCGATGTCGTCGATGTCGCGCCGGGTGACGTTCGCGCCGCCGACGTAGTCCGAAATTTTGCCGATTTCCTGTAACAGTCCGTCCATGAGGTTCCCGCAGGTGAAAACCAGATACTCCGCCGTGCGGCGGTCGATGTTCTTTCCGCGCTGTCGGAATTGCGCGGCAATCCAGTCGAGGAGTTCGGACTGTCCGAGGGGGGCGAAGTCGAGCACTTGCGCGTAGGTGTCGAGGGCCTTCTTCAAATCACGGGCGGCGCTCTTTTTCGCGGGCGCTTCCTCCGGTTCGGAATCCTTCTGCCGGGTCAGGCGGTACGGGACTGTATCGTAGTGGAACGCCACACAGCACCACTCCGGCACGTCGGCGAGGAACGTACACAGCGCGGCGCGCTGTCCGTCCGACAGGCGCGACATGTCGTAGTCGGCGACGACTATCAAAGTACGGTCGGCCATCATGGGCATGGCCTCCGCGATTTCGGACAGCTCGCGAATGTCCAGCCCCGCGCCGTCGAGACGGTGGTAGTTGAACGCCGAGAACGCTTCCGGGACGAGTAACTTTCGCAATTCGCCGAGGTAGAAGTCGCGAAGCCACGTCTCCTCCCCGTGGAAGACGTACACGCGCCCGAGGGCGTTCGGGTCGCCGGACGCCAGCGCCGCACGGAAGGCCCGTACAGTATCCGCTTTTTTATCGGTTTTCGGCTTTCTGGGCGGCATAGCGTATCCTCCTAGGGCGGCGCGGCGCGGTTCATGCGAAGGTGTATGGTTCCGTCCAAGTCCGTCCGGTAGACGGCGCATTGGTGCTCCGAAAGGCGCTGTAAGGTTTCGGGGGCGGGGTGGCCGTAGCTGTTGCTCCCCACGCTGATACAGACGGTTTCCGGCGTCAGGGCGTTGAGCAGTTCGTCGGAGGTCGCGTACTTGGAGCCGTGGTGCCCCGCGATGTACGCCTCCAAATCGGGCATTGCGTAGCGGGAAAGTAAGCGCCGTTCGGTGTCTTGGTTCATGTCGCCCGTGATGAGCAAATCGGAATTTCCGGCGGAGGCCAGAATCGACAGTCCCAAGTCGTTACTCCCGGCGTTGCCCACGGGCGGGAACAGTACGAGTTGCGCGAGGCCGAAGCCCGTCGCGGTGCGCTCCCGCACAATGTGTACAGGGACTTTGTAGCGTCCGGCGAGGGACTGTAAATCGTCCCCGGGTGTATCCGGGACGTAGAGCGCCTTCACGCGGAGGCGCGCCAGCAGGGTTTCGACGCCGTTGATATGGTCGCTGTCAAAGTGCGTAAGTACGAGCGCGTCCAGCCGCCGACAGCCCATGCTGCGTAACATCTGCCCGGCGATGGTTCCGGCGTCCTTCCAACTGTTGGAACTGCCGCAGTCGACGAGCGCGAAGCGTCTGCGAGACGCCAGCGCGATACTCTGCCCCTGTCCGACATCCAGTGCGAGGGCGTCCAAGTCGCTGTGGTACAGCGCCTCCCCTGTCCGGATGGTGGCGAAGAGCGTCGCGCACGACAGCAACGCCGAAAGCGCGTACAGTCGAACGCCCGGACGCCGTAGCAGTCGGGCACACGCGAACAGCAGGTAGACGTAGACGAGCCAGTATTTCAGAAACGGGTTTGCGAAGTAGACCGCGTGAAGCGGGATTTTCGCGAGCAGATGGGCGACGAGTAAAATATAGCGAATCAGCAGGGCGGGGGCCCACGCCAGAAGCGCCGCGAGGGGCGTACAGGCGAACGACAGCGCGGTGACGAGCAGTCCGGAGGCGAACGCCCCGCCGACCGCCCACAGGCACAGCAGATTACTCAGGGGCATAACGAGCGACAGCGCGCCGAAGTAGACGGCGCACAGCGGCGCGGTGAAGGCAATGACGCCGAGGGAGGCCGCGAGCGAGGCGGCGACGAAATTCCGGACGCCCGAGGGGGCGTCGCCGCGGAAGAAGGCGTAGAGCGTCGGCGACAGCGCGAGCAGTCCGGCGACGCAGGCGAAGGAGAGTTGCAGACTGACCGAGGCCGCCGCGAAGGGGTTTTGCAGGAGAATCAGGAACAGCGCGACGGAAAGCGCGGTCGGCGGGTCGTTGTCGCGCCGGACGAGCGGGGCGACGAGGAGCAGGGAAAGCATGATACAGGCGCGTACTACGGACGGTTTCGCGCCCGTGAGCAGGGCGAAAAAGACAAGTGTCAGAATCCCGACGACAGCCGCCGCCGCGCGGGAGCGCCGCCGGAACAGGAAGCCCGTCAGGGCAATCAGGAATCCGCAGTGCATGCCCGACACCGCCAGAACGTGCGACAGCCCGACTTCCGAGATGTCCACGGCGGAGACCGTGGAAAGGCCTGTACGGTCGCCAGTCAGCAGGGCGGAGAGGAATGGCGCGGCGTCGCCCGGGAAAATACGCCGTATCTGTTCGCGCATGGCCCGGCCCGTGCGGACGGGCCACCAGCGCGCGGAATCGACGCCCGAAACGCTTTCCGTAGACGTAACTCCGCGCCCGTAGGCCAGCGTGAAGACGCCCTTTGACGTGAATGTTGTAATATCGCTTTCCCGAATGCGACGGGCGTCCTCGAAGCGCACCGAATCCCGGAGCACGACGCCGGGGCGGAGGTCTAATAAGTCGCGCTTGCCGTAGTAGCACACGCGCCCCGGGAGGCCGTCCACCTTTACAGGCACCCGCGCGCCCCACGCCGTAGGTTCCGGGTAGTCGCAGAGCGTCATGGAAACGGCCTCTTGCGTGCCGTACAGCCCCGACAGGGCGTCGACAGTCTGCCGGAGATATAGCCAGTCGTAGCCGAAGGCCAGCGACAGCCCCACGCCGAGGAGCAGTACGTGTTTTCCGGCGCGGCCCGGGAGCAGGAAGCGCGTACAGGCCAATACGAACGCCGCCAGCGCGCACGACAGAAGAAACCGTTCCGGGACAAGGTACTGTGCCAGAAAGATTCCGGCGGAGAAGGCCCCGCAGAATAACGCCAAAATTCTCATCGCGTGTCCCCCGGCTTTCGGCGCGACACCTGTCAGAAATTACCGGAAAGTGCCGGAAACCGTGCGGAATCGCCCTCTAAAGTCGTTTCCATTGTACACGGTATCGGTAGCCGTGTCAACCGGAAAATTCACTTTTTCCGAAACCGGAGGCCTAAAGCGACTTCCGACACGGCGTCACTGTCGCGCAGGGACGGAGGGGGAACCCCCTCCCTTGACGAGACCGAAATTATGCTTGACATCCCTAAACAGAGAATATATACTATGTTCGTCATGTTGTAACAACTATCGGGTGAGGTGCTGGACATGAAAGCGGAAATATCGAAAAGAAATTCCCGTATAGAACTTCTCAGAATTATTTGCATGGTTCTGATTATCTTACATCA
>CAMHDB010000131.1 GCA_946183715.1 uncultured Oscillibacter sp. | reverse complement strand
CCGCGCCGAGGCCGAAAATCCCCCCACCGACGATGACGACTGATTAACAAGGGAGGCCTCTAATGATAGTTCTTGACATTCTGGGCGGAATATGGAATTTCTTTGCCACGTACGTACTCCAGAAAGCCCCCTACATGGTCGGCTTCCTGACCCTGCTGGGCTACAGCCTCATGGGCAAGAAGTGGTACGACACGCTGGCCGGAACGCTCAAAGCCATTATCGGCATGCTGATTCTCAACGCCGGTTCCGCCGGACTGACCGGGACGTTCCGCCCGATTCTGGCGGGCCTGCGCGAACGCTTCAACCTCACCGCGTGCGTCACCGACCCCTACTACGGGCAGAACGCCGTACAGGACGCCATGGAGAACATCGGCAAGAGCTTCGCCGACACCATGATGTTACTGCTTATCGCGTTCATCATTAACATTCTGCTCGTGCGCTTCAACCGTATCACGAAATGCCGCGCGCTGTTCACCACCGGACACGTACAGGTACAGCAGGCCGCGACGGCCATCTGGCTCCTGATTTTCGCCCTCCCGCAGCTCGCCGGGACTGGCGCGAATGTCCCGCTCCCCATGATGATTGTCATGTCGATTCTGCTCGGCGCCTACTGGGCCGTCGGCGCGAACCTGACCATTAAGCCCATGCAGGAACTCTCCGACGGCGCCGGGTTCGCTATCGCGCACCAGCAGATGTTCGGTATCCGTCTGGGCTACTTCCTCTCCGACAAGCTCTTCGGGGCCAAGAACGGAAAGAAGCTGAAAAAAGTCGGCGACATGGAAATGCCGGGCTTCTTCTCCATCTTCAACGAAAACATGGTCTGTACGGCTCTCCTGATGACGGCGTTCTTCGGTGCCATTCTGGCGATTATCGGCAAGCCCTACTTCGTCGGCACGGGCGATATCGCCGAGAGCACGAACTACGTCTGGTGGTGCTTTGACAAGTCCCTCAACTTCGCCGTGTATCTGGCTATCCTGCAACTGGGCGTCCGGACGTTCGTCACCGAGCTGACCGCCTCCTTCCAAGGTATCGCCGATAAGCTCCTGCCGTCGTCCGTGCCGGGCGTCGACTGCGCCGTGTGCTTCGGCTTCGGCGACGCCAACGCCGTCACGTTCGGTTTCCTCGCGGGCCTCGTCGGACAGATTCTCGCCATCCTTATCCTGATTTTCACGGGTTCCCCGACTATCATTATCTGCGGATTCGTCCCGGTGTTCTTCGACAACGCCACGATAGGCCTCGTCGCCAACGAGAAGGGCGGCCTCAAAGCCTGCCTGATTATCCCGTTCTTCTGCGGCCTGATTCAGGTCTTCGGCTCCGCGCTCATCGCCGGCTGGACCGGCCTCGCCGACTTCGGCGGCTATCTGGGCATGTTCGACTGGGCCACCGTGTGGCCGGGCTTCACTGTCCTGATGAAATATCTGGGCTACGTCGGCGTCGGGCTCGTCGCCGTGATTCTGCTCGCCATTCCGCAAATCGAGTACCGCATGGACCCCAAGGGCTACTTCCTCATCACCGAGGATTACGAGGCCTACAAGGAATACAAGGGCATTAAGTCCGAGTACGACGATTAATCCAATCCCTCCCGGGCACCCGGGAGGGCGGGAAGATTTTGTTATATTGTAAGGAGACGATTACAATGGCAAAACTCGACAACAAGAAACTCATGGTCTGCTGTGCCAACGGCGCGGGTTCCTCCCTCATGATGAAGATGACCCTCCAGAAGGTGCTCAAAAAGCACAACATCACCCCCGCCCAGCTCCATCACTGCGCGATTTCCGAGGGCAAGACCGCCGCCGCCAATTTCGACGTGGTATTCTGCGCGCGCAACTTCGCCAAGACCTTCGAGGACGCCAAGAAGAAGGGTACGGTCGTAATCGCCCTCAAGAATATCATGTCCGACAAGGAAATGGAGGCCGGCTTGAAGGAGGCCGAACTCCTTGAGTGATTCCTGATTCCCTAACCTAACCCTCTCCTGAGGGGCCGGGCGGCGGTGTGCGTACCGTCTCCCGGCCCCTTTTTGTACGGCTTGCTTTTTCGGGCGCTGTCGGCTATAATGCGGCATGTAAGGAGGGAGCGCTATGGCACAGGCTACTTTCAATGTACGGATGGACGAAAGTTTAAAGCGGCAGTTTGACGCGCTTTGTGAGGATTTCGGCGTGAGCGCGGCGACGGCGTTCACGATGTTCGCGCGCGCGGCAGTCCGGGAACAGAAACTCCCGTTTCCGGAGACTATCCCCAATGCCGAGACCGTCGCCGCCTTGGAAGAAGGGGAAGAAATGCTCCGGAATCCGGCGAAATACAAACGCTACGCAACATTCCGCGAGGCGCTGGACGAAATTCTAGAAGCGGCTTTGTTTCTTTAGAGACAAGCCGCTTTTCGCTGTCCCGTTTCGACAGATTTCCCGCGACAGTAGGGATACAATATTTCCCAGATACTTTCCGGGAGGGGACAGGCCTTGAAAAAGAAACTAAAGAAACATCGTAAAGAATCCGGGACGGCCCTGCTGATGTCCTGCGGAATCCGCTTCTTCCTCGCGGCGGCGCTGTCCGGAAACCAGATTCTCGGCGGCTACGCGCCCTTCGCGCTGGGCGCTGTGGCGGCGTCCGGGCCGGGAATCGGCGCGCTTGCCGCGCTGTGCGGGGCCGCCCTCGGCGCGCTCTGCCTCATGGACTTCGCCGACGCCCTGCCATTCCTCGCGGCCTGTACGCTGATTCTCGCGGCGTCGGCGGCGTTCCGCGGAAACCGCGCCCTGACTGGCCCCCGCGTCATGAGCGCCGCGTCGGGACTGCTGTTTCTGTCGGTGGCGGTCATCTACGTATTCGACGGCAGTCGCGCGCTGAGCGAGTGTATCGCGGCGGCGGGACTGGTCGGGGCCAGTACGTGGTTTTTCTGGCCTCTGTTACAGCCCGGGGAGGGGAGAAGTCCGGCGGAGGGCGTGCTGTTCCTGACCGCGACGCTGTTGCTTTCCGTACAGCGCCTCGACTTCGGGGGGCTTTCGCCGGGGCGTATGCTCTTCTGCGTCCTGCTGGCCTGTACGGCGTTCTCGCACGGCGCGGCGACGGGGACGGCCATCGGCCTCGGCCTCGGCCTTACTGCCGACTTGTGCGCCGGAAACGGGAACTGTATTTTAACCGCCGCGTTCGGGTTCGCCTCCCTTCTCTGCGGGCGCTACGCCGACGGCCAACGCTGGCGCGGGGCGCTGTACTTCCTAGGCGGGGCCTGTACGGTTCTGCTGACGACGCCCGACCCGCTGTCGAATCCGTTACTGGTGGAGTGCGGGAGCGGCGTACTGTTGTTCCTGCTGTTGCCGGACAAACTTTTCCGCCCGCGCCGCGCCGTACCGAAACCCGTCGCCAAACAGGAGAGCGCCAAGCGCCTCAAAGAACGCCTCAACCTCGCGGCGGCGGCCTTGCGCGACCTCTACGACAACTGCGCCCTTGATACCATCGTAACAGAGGAGAACCCGGCGATTATCTTCGACCGCGCGGCGGAGCGGGCCTGCCGGAACTGTACGCGTTGCGGGCGGTGCTGGCAGGACGAGTACGGGGAGACCTTCCGGGCGCTCAACAACGCCACGCCCTTACTGTTAGACCGGGGGAGGGCGATACCGGAGGACTTTTCGCAGTCGTTCACGGGGCGCTGTATCCGGCTGACGGAGTTTTTATCGGCGGTGAATCTGGAAGTATCCGCGTACCTGTTGCGTGGGCAGTACCGTCAACAGCTCGACGAGACCCGCCGCGCCGCGCGGCGGCAGTACGCGCAACTCTCCGAACTGCTCTCGGCGACCGCTTCCTCGGCGGAGGAGACAGTACCCGCGTCGCAACGCGAACAGCCGCCCTGCCGATTCGGCACGGCGTTGCGGGCCAAGCGCGGGGAGAGCATATGCGGCGACACGGCGCTGTCGTTCCGCACGGAGGACGGCTTGTGGTGTCTGTTACTCGCCGACGGCATGGGAAGCGGCGCGGAGGCGAAAGAGGAATCGTCGCTGACGTGCCGGCTGTTGCGGCAGTTCCTCGAAGCCGGGATACGCCCCGAATCGGCGCTCCGGACGCTCAATTCCGCTATGGCACTGCGCGGGGAAGTCACGGGGAGTTTCACGACGATGGACTTGTGCATGTTCAACGCGCTGTCGGGCGACGCCGCGTTTTACAAGTACGGGGCCGCGCCCAGCTACCTCAAAAAAGGAAGCGTCGTGCGCCGGATTACGGGTATCAGTCTCCCGGTGGGCCTCCGCGACGGCGGCACCGCCCCCGACGTGACGCACGTCCATTTAGACCCGGGCAGTTTCGCGGTCATGATTAGCGACGGCGTAGCCGACCCCGCGCAGGACCAGTGGCTGCAAAGTCTGCTGGCCGGGTGGGAGAACGACGAGCCGCAGGAACTCGCCAAGGCGATTATGCTGGAAAGCCTCCGGCGGCAGAGTTCGCTGGACGACCGGGGCGTGCAAATCCTCTACTGGCCCTCCGGTCAGCAGTTCCCCGTATAAACAAAAAGTTTCCCTCGCGTCCTGAGAAAGCAAAAACAGGAATCGCCGTGCGCGATTCCTGTTTGTCGCTTACGCTATGAAGGATTCCGCTTTCTCTCAAGTCTCCTGCCCGAAAAAGGAATCCTCGTCCCACTCGTCGAACCACTGCCCCTCCGGTAGTTCGGCGCTTTTTATTCCTGTTTTTGAGGGTCTTTTCGTCAATGACCGGAAAATATCGGAGATTTTCCGGTATTTTCCGGTTTCGAGGCAGCCCCGCCCGGATGGCCGTCACCGTACAGGGAGGCGGAAAAGGCCGTGGCGGTTGCAGTAGAAGAGGAGACAGCGCGTCCCGGCGATTTTGAAGCGGGCCTCGGCGCCGCCCTCGGGGTAGAGCTTGCGTACTTCCCAGCCGTCGTCGCGGACGGCGGCCAGAAACGAAATATAGTGCGTTTTGGTCATGTCGTGGGAGAGCGCGACGTAGTATTCGTCTTCCGACACCTCCACGCGTACAGAATGCGCGGCGTCGGCGGGTTCGGCGTCGAGGGCCGGGAGCACGATTCCGCAACAGCTCACGACCGCCTCCCCGGCGCTTTGCACGATGTTCCCGCACAGAGGGCAGACGCACACCCGCGCGCGCGACATCCGGAACGCCCGGTTCGTATTCGTCACGTCGTCGCCGGCGAGCAGTTCTATGACCGAAACGCCCAGCGCCGCCGCCAGCGGTTCGAGTAAGGAAATATCCGGGTAGCCGCGCCCGGTCTCCCACTTCGATACCGCCTTGTCGCTGACGCTGATACGCCCGCCTAACTGCCGCTGTGTCAGATTCCGGGCCTCGCGGAGGCGCTTTATCATGGCCCCGGTTACGTATTGATTCATACGGAATCCCGTTACTGAAAACTTACAAAAAGTTATAAACTCTTCTGTTTCATTCCTGCTTCAACGAGTATGCTTTCGCCGGACGGCTACTCACAGGTTCTTGTACTCTTCACAGGCGTAAATTCCCGGCTAACGAACCGGTACATATCAAAGCAAAGCGTTTTACTGCCTGATACCTTTGATATTTTACGCGGGAAAGGTTCGACTTGGTTCTCGTCTTTCATTTCTTCCCGCAACCGCCTATATCAAGTTTTCAAGGTGCTTT
>CAMHDB010000130.1 GCA_946183715.1 uncultured Oscillibacter sp. | reverse complement strand
CCAGCGCCGCGAACAGCCCCGCCGGGCCCGCGCCCACGACGACCGGGACGCGTTCCGGCCTCTCCCGGCGCTCCGGCAGGCGGTAGCCCGACAGCGGTACATAGCGCCGGAACCCCCGCCGTAACAGCGGCCTTTCGTCGCGAACCGCCACCGCCGCGCGGTACAGGAACACGGGCCGCTCCCGCGCGTCCAGACTTCTCCGCAACACCTCCACCGACACCACGTCCGATTCCCGCACGCGCAGCGCCCGCGCCGCCCGCGCTTTGAGTTCGGACAGCGGCTCCCCCGGCGTCAGGCGCAGTCCGTCCAAATCCAGCATTCCGCCCGCCTCCTTTCCCTGTCCGGGTACGCCATGATTTTACCACAGTTTTCGCCGTTGGAAAAGTCAAAATTGTAAATTTTTCCGAATTTTTCCGGTTACTCCGTGCGAAAAAAAACTCCTCCGGGCGCAAGGAAATGATTGCAATCTCCGGGACTGTTTGATATAATGTCACGTACCCGGAACGCCGACGGCTGCCCGGGACTTTGCACGACAACCTCACGGCGACCGCACATGAGAGGAGGAACATATGATAAAACGCGTCCCCGTGCTGACAGTCCTGCTCGCGCTGTTACTCTGCGCGACGGCCCGCGCCGCCGGGCCGTCTCTGGTGGTACACCTGCCGGAGGGCCCCATCAAGGCCGGGGAAAACTTCACGGTGACTGTCGATTTGACCGGGAATCCCGGTATCCTGAACATAGACTTTACGCTTTCCTTCGACCGCGAGCGCATGGAGTGTACCAGTATCAAACTCGGGGAATTGCTCTCCGCGCAGGCCAGCGCCAGCGCGGTGAATCCGGCGGGGAAGCCGGGCGCGATTCTCGCGGCGGCCTCTTCGGAACTCATGGAGGGCGACGGGACTGTCGGCGTGTTCGGCTTTCAGGCCAAAGAGCGCCTGACGGATTTCCACTTTTCGATTGACAGAATCACCCTCAGCAATCAGGACAGGAAGAAACTGGACGTGACGGTTACGGGTACGACAAGCGCGCCGTCCGACAGCGGCAACAGCACAAGTTCGTCCGGCGCTACCAGTAGCGGCAACTCGTCCGGCGCTACGAACGGCGGCACAAGCTCCGGAAGTCAGTCCGACGGCGGCAACAGTCCCGCCGAACCCGAAAGCCCCCCCTTCAGCGACATCGCCGGACTGTGGGCCGAGGACTACATCCGCGCCGCCGCCGCCCGGAATCTGTTTCAGGGCTACCCCGACGGCACGTTCCGCCCCGCCAACCGCCTTTCCCGCGCGCAGTTCATGATGGTGCTCTGGAATCTCGCGGGGCGTCCGGCGGCCCCGGATACGTCCCCCTTTACGGACATGTCCGGGCAAATCGAGAACTTCCAAAAGGCCGTCGCGTGGGCCTGTTCCAAGGGCTACGTCAACGGCACTTCCCCGACGACCTTTTCCCCCGGCGAACCCCTCACCCGGCAGGCCGCCGTCAAAATCCTGTTCGCCTACCACGGCTCCGCGCGCGGCCCGGAAGTCATGATGTCCGAGGTCTACGACAGCCTCTTTTCCGACAGCGGCAACATCTCCGCGTGGGCACGCGACGCCATGTACTGGGCCGTCTACCAGAAAATTCTCTCCGGCACAAGCGCCTCCACGCTCGCCCCCGGCGGCACCGTCACCCGCGCGCAACTGGCCGCCATCATGGTTCGCTACGTGGAACGCTTCCCGGCTTGAAATTTGTTAAGGAGGGATTACGTTGAAGAAACGATTGATTCAACTGGCCTTGATTCTAGGCCTCATGACGCTGACTTGTGCCGCCGCGCAGGCGAGCGAATCGAACGCCGACAGCGGTCTCCGGAACTTCTCCGTAGTGGAGGCCTACCGCAGCGACATTCAGCTCACCGCGATGGACGCCTCCGGCAGAGTGGCCCGCCCCGACGAGAACGACGCCTACCCCGGGGCCGCCAAAGTCGGCGTCAGCTACAGCAACCCGCAGGCGGGGAGCGAATACCTGCTCATCGTCCTGAGCGACGACGACCCCACGCCCAGCGTCGACAATATGGCCTACATCGACCAGCAGACGGCGGGCTCCGCCGCGCTGGACTTCACCATCTTCCCGAAGCGCGTCGAGGCGAGTACCGCTTCCGTCAGCTACTCGGTCTACCTGTCGAGCAACACCGACGCCGGAACCGGAAACGGTGTCACCGGATACGAGAAAGTCGGCTCCTTTGAATACTACAATACCAACACCGCCGGCGACGTGAACCTCGGCGACCTCAACGGCGACAATCTCGTGAACGTGTCCGACGCCGTGCTGGTTCTGCAAGGCTTCGTCGGGTCGGTGGAACTGACCGACGCGCAGAGGGCCGCCGGGGATGTCAACGGCGACAATCTCGTGAACGTGTCCGACGCCGTGCGAATCCTGCAATTCTTCGTGGGGCTGATTACGTCCTTCAACGACTGACACTACCAAGGAGGTACCTTTTCGATGCAAAAAGCGAAACGGTTGCTGTCCGTGTTCCTCGCCCTGACCATGTTACTGAGTATCACGGTCTTCCCGGCGGAGGCGGCGGACGGCGACTATGAAGTGACCGTTTTAAGCGTGCAGAAGCTGACGCCCGGGACGCGGTTCGACCCCGAAACGGCGGAGGAAGTCACCAGCGCCGAACAGGGCGACGTGGTTGTGCTGACCATCGGTGCCCGTAACAACAGCGCCGCGGCGGTAGACCTCGCCGGGTTCGCCGTCAAGCTCAACTTCGACAGCGCGAAAGTCAGCACGTACACCGGAACCGCCCCGTTCACCCGGAACCCCTACCAGACCAACTCGGAGCTGACCAGTGAGGAAGAGGGCCTCGGCTGGTCGGGCGCGGGCAACGCGACCGCCTCCACAGTCACTCTCGGCTACGGCGGTTCGGATTACCACAGCCTCGCCGCCGGGACGACGCTTGTCCTGTGCCGCGTGGCCTTCTCCGTGGAGGCCGACGACGCCGTCGCCACGTTCAGCTTTGACACCACCGACGGCGGAACCGACCTTATCGGCGCGGACGGTTCTCTTGGAATCGGCGCGCCCGCCTCCTTCCGTATGCCCATCGGCGCGGGGACGGAGGACCCCGACGACCCCAACAACCCCGATAACCCCAACCCCAATCCGACCGAACCCGTCAGCGATTACCAAGTCTACGTCAGCAAAGTACAGAAACTGACGGAGGGCACCCGCTTCACCGGGGAGAGCGAGCCGGAAATCGCCGCCGCCCGGGAGGGCGATATCGTCGTACTGAGTATCAGCGGCAGGAACAACACGGAGAACCCCGTAAACCTCGCCGGGTTCGCCGTCACGCTCAATTTCGACAGTACGAAAGTCAGTACGTACACCGGAACCGCCCCGTTCACCCGGAACCCCTACCAGAGTTCGCAGGCGCTGACCAGTGAGGAAGACGGCCTCGGCTGGTCGGGCACGGGCAACGCGACCGCCTCGGCGGTTGTCCTCGGCTACGGCGGTTCGGATTACGCCACCATCGCAGCCGGAGCCGATATTTTCCTCTGCTACGTGGCCTTCCAAGTCAATTCGGAAGAAGGCGGCAGCACCGCGTTCACCTTTGACACCACCGACGGCGGAACCGACCTTATCGGCGCGGACGGTTCTCTTGGAATCGGCACGCCCGCGGCCCGCAACCTGATTCTCGGCGAACTCGTGCCGACGACCGTTACCGTGTCGCCCGCGCGCGCCACGCTGACTGTCCCGGACGGCGACACCCCCGCCACACAGGCCTTTACCGCCACGGTCAAAGACCAGAGCGGGAACGCCATCCCCAACGCGGACGTGACGTGGAGCCTGACGCCCAATAACGTCGACGGCGTGTCGATTTCCGAGACGGGCACGGTCTCCGTAGCCTCCGGCGCCGCCATTGAGGCCGACACGCCCTTTACCGTCACGGCCACTGTCGCGACCGCTTCCGGCGATATCAGCGGCACCGCCACGCTGACCGTCAGCGTACAGGGTAGCGCTGCCGCGTCCCTGACCCTTGCACCCGCCGAGGCGACGTTCACCGTCACCCCCGACGCCGACCCCGCGTCGCTCGTCTTCCCGCTGTCGGACACCTTCACCGTCACCGACAACAACGGGGCCGCCGTCGACGCCGCGACCCTCACATGGACGCTCAGCGAGACCCCGGACGGCGTCACGCTGAACAACGGCACCGTCACGGTCGACAAGGACGCCTTTTCCGGTACGCATACCGTCACCGTCACGGCGGCGCTCTCCGAAACCATGTCCGGCACCGCGCAGCTGACGATTCAGACAGCAGTCGCGGCCCCGGTTCTTGACCACATAGAGTTGTCGAATGAGACCTCTATTGTAGACGGCGCGACCGCCGAACCCGCCACGATTACCGCGACGGCAGTCGGCGACATCGAGGGCCTTGTGGACAACGTCACATGGACAGTCACCCCGCCCGAGGACGCCACCGAAACCGAGGAAGGCATAAGCCTCAGCGCGACTTCCGGCGAACTCGTCACGCTGACGGTCAGCCCCAACGCCGCAATCGGCGACTACACCATCACCGCCACGCAGAGCGCCGGGGAAGGCGAGCCCGTCGTCAGAACCGCCACGCTGACGGTCAGCTATAGACGCACTTCCAACATGACCGTCGCCGGGAGCCGCGCGAGTATCGAAATCCCGGGGAGCGGCGCCCCCGACGAAACCGCCCGATTCACCGCCACCGACAGCAACGGCAGCCCGATTCGTTCCGACGACCTGACGTGGAGCGTCGTCGACCGGAGTACCGGGACGGAACTCCGCCGGACGAGCGTCGACTGGGCCAACGACCCGGAGAATACCGGGAGCATTCTCCTGACGGTCAAGCCCCTTGCCCGCGAGGAAATCTTCGACACACAGGACGCCTCCGGCATTACCGGAAAGACGCTCGTCGTCACCGCCAACCGTACCAGTACCGGCGACTCGGCCTCGACGACGGTCGTTGTCCGCCGCGCCGACTCCGTGCTGAGTATCGTCACCCTGACTTTGGGCGAACAGAGCACCAGTACCGGACAGACCCCGCTCCCCATCTCGTCGACCGGAAGCGGCCCGCAGTACGTGACCGCCGTCGCGAAAGACCAGTACGAGCAGGTTCTTGACAGCTCCATCACGTGGGCCTTGCGCTCCGGCGGCGGCGGCCTCGTGATTTCCGGCAGCGGCGTCGAGATTAACCCCGCCACCGGACTTGTCACCGTCGGCAGCTCCGCCCAGCACGGTACGTACATCGTGGAGGCCACGCGCACGATTCTGGAACGTCAGCAGGTCGCCAGCGCCGAAATGACGATTTCGCAGGTAGCGGAAGCCGCCACAAGTCTGCGGGTTTCCGGCGGCACGCTGGAAATGAAAGTACCCGGCAAGGACGACGAGCCGAACGTGCTCTCCGACGAAAACGCCTTTGTCGCGCAGGTACTCAACCAGTACGGGCGCGTCATGCCCGACGCCGAGGTTTTCTGGAGCATTACCAACAGCGCCGGGGCGGTCGTCGAGGGCGTCACGATTGACGGCGGCAGGGTGCAAGTCGCCTACGCCGCCAAGAACGCAATCGGGGCCAGCGAACGCCCGGTATTCACCGTCCGGGCCTCGTGCGGGAACGTCGAAGGAACCGCTTCCATCTACATCA
>CAMHDB010000129.1 GCA_946183715.1 uncultured Oscillibacter sp. | reverse complement strand
TGGCGCATGGCCTCGGGCGACGCGCGCGTGATAGTCGCCGCCGCCGACGCCCTCTTACAGCGGCAGTAGCGGCGGCGGAAGCGCCCCTAGAACGTATAAAATTACCGTGGTGGCCCCCGAGCACGGGACGGTCACAACGTCGCTGACGCGCGCGGCCAGCGGGACACCGATTACCGTCACGGCCACGCCGGACAAGGACTGCTCCGCGCAGGGCGTCACGGTACGCACTTCCGCCGGAAAGGACGTGTCGGTTACTCCGAACGCCGACGGCACATTCGGGTACGTCCAGCCCGCCAGCGACGTGGTTGTGACCGGGACTTTCGCCAGCAGCGCCCCCGGTATTCCGGACGGCTCCGCTTCCACGGACAGCGACGGCCCCGGCGGCAGTTCCACGCACGACACCGAACACCCCGTATCCCCCGACGAGACGGGCGTCTCCGATTGGCTCGTCACGGACAGCCACCCCGTCTACGTCCGCGGCTTCTCGGACGGCACGTTCCGCCCCTACGGCAACGTCACGCGCGCGCAGGTCGCGATGATGTTCTACCGCCTCCTGAAAAACCAGAATGTCAGCGGGAGCGCGTCCTTCAGCGACATGACCGGGAACGAGTGGTACGCCGAGGCGGTCTACACGCTCTCCAAACTCGGAATCGTGCAGGGCTACGGCGACGGCACATTCCGCGGCAACGACAGCATTTCCCGCGCGGCCTTTACCGCCATTGCCAGCCGCTTCCTGAAAGCCAACGGGCTGACACTGACCGGTTCCGCGCAGTTCTCCGACGTGCCGGAAACCCACTGGGCCCACAACGTGATTGCGCGCGCCGCCTCCTACGGCTGGATTGGCGGCTATGAGGACGGCACATTCCGCCCGGCGGCCCCCATCACCCGCGCGGCGGTGACGGCCATCATAAACAGAATGCTCAACCGCGCCGCCGACGTGGACTACGTGGAAGCGCATTTCGCGGAACTCCAGACTTTCACCGACACCCCCGACCATTCCGCGTGGTACTTCTACAATATGATAGAGGCCTCCAACGAGCACGCCTTCTCTGACGAAGGCGGGCAAGAACGCTGGAAGTAGCGCTTCCGCCGAACAGCGCCCCCTCCGCCACATGACGACGGAGGGGGCTAATGATTCTTAGTCTTGACAAGCATTTTTTCACAGGGTATAGTAACCTCGCGGACGGTTGTCCGCGCCGTGAATCTGTCGAGCATGGGGGGATTTATATGGCAGTCAGACAACGTGTCGCCGCGCTGGTCACGGGCTCTTCCCGCGGAATCGGACGCGCAATCGCGTTGCGTCTCGCGCTGGACGGCTGGCCCGTGTGTGTGAACTGGCACGAACGCCGCGACGCCGGGGAAAGTCTGGTTCGGGAAATCCGGGCGCGCGGCGGGGAGGCCATCGCCGTCGGCGCGGACGTGTCGGACATGGGCGCCGTGTCGCACATGGTTCACGAGGCGGAAACGCGTCTGGGGCCCGTAGAGTTACTGGTCAACAACGCCGGGGTCGCGGGGCAGTGCCTGTTTCAGGACATCACCGACGAGCTGTGGAAGCGCTACTTCGCGGTGAATCTGGGCGGGGCGCGGAACAGTATCCGCGCCGTACTGCCGCATATGCTCCACGAGAAGCGCGGCTGTATCCTGAATATCTCCTCCATTTGGGGCCTGCGCGGGGCGAGCTGTGAGACCGCCTACGCCTGCACGAAAGCGGCGCTCATCGCGCTGACGCGTTCCCTAGCGCTGGAGCTCGCGCCGTCGGGAATCCGCGTCAACTGCATCGCACCCGGCGTCGTCGACACCGACATGGTACAAGTCCTCGGCGCGGAGACCCTCCGGGACCTCGCGGAGCGGACGCCCTTAGGCCGGCTGGGCACCCCGGAGGATATCGCGCAGGCCGCCGCGTTTCTGTGCTCGGAGGGCGCGTCCTTCGTCACCGGACAGGTTCTGACCGCCGACGGCGGCTTTATTATATAAGGAGGTGTACCCGTTGCGTGTGCTGGTCGTAGAGGACGAGGCGCGGCTTGCCGCCACCCTCAGGGATATGCTGGAAATGGACGGCTATACCGTGGACGTGTGTCACGACGGGGAGAGCGGGCTTGACGAGGCCTTGTCGGGTATTTACGATGTGTGCGTCTTGGACGTGATGCTCCCGAAACTGGACGGCTTCACCGTATTGCAACGTCTTCGGGAGGCGAAAAGCGGCCTCCCGGTACTGTTACTCACGGCGCGCTCGGAAGTAGCCGACCGCGTGCGGGGCCTCGACAGCGGCGCCGACTACTACCTGACAAAGCCCTTTGAGCCGAAAGAACTGCTTGCGTGTCTGCGGGCCCTGACGCGCCGGCAGCCCGAATTGCGCGAGACGGGCGTCATGGAGTACGGCGACCTCCGGCTGGAAAAGAACGGCTTTCTGCTGCACTGCGGGGAACGGAGTCTCCGGCTGAGCAAGAAGGAATACGACCTCATGGAGCTTTTCATGCTCAACCGCGACGTGGTGCTGACGAAAGAAAATATCCTGCTGAAAATCTGGGGCTACGAGAGCGGCGACGAAAACAGCGTGGAGGTATACATTTCCTTTCTGCGGCGGAAGCTGTCGCACTTGCGCTCGGGCGTGCGTATCCGCACGATACGCATGGCAGGCTACTGTCTGGAAAAGGAGTAGGGCATGCTTCGGAAACTGCGCTTGAAATTCGTCGCGCTTTCGATGTCGCTGGTGACGGTGGTGTTTGCGGTGGTGGTATGCGCCGCCGTGGTGTCGGCGCGGGACAATCTGGAGCGTATCAGCGAGGACGTTTTGCGGCGCGCCATGAAGGGCGGAACCGCTTCCGAAATAGGCGGGCGGCCCGTGTTCCTGCCCTGCTTCGCGGTCAACATCTTCAACGGCGAAAATTACATCACCAACGGAAGTTACTCCGAATTGTACGCGCTACAGGACACCGAACGCCTGACGGACATCGTCAACGCATGTATGGAACAGCCCGAAAACAAGGGCAAACTGTCGGGCTACGGCCTGCGCTATCTCCGGAAGGACAACGGCTGGTATACGCGTGTCGCGTTCGTGGACATGTCCATGGAGGTGGAGACGCTCCGGCAAATCGTGCGGTCGCAGTTCGTGATTGCCCTGCTCGCGCTGATACCCCTGCTGGGGGTGTCGCTGGCGCTGTCGCGCTGGGCGGTGGCCCCGGTAGAAAAGGCGTGGAGGCAGCAGCGGCAATTCCTTTCGGACGCGTCGCACGAGCTGAAAACGCCGCTGACGGTGATTCTGTCGAACGCGGAACTGCTGGACGCGTCGGGGCTGTCGGAACGCCCGCAACGCTGGGCGGAGAATATCCGCGCGGAGGCGGGGCGTATGAAAACGCTGGTCGAGGAAATGCTGACATTGGCGCGCGCCGACAGCGAGGCCCCGTCGGCGGTCTGCGAGGAGGTATCGCTGTCGGACACGGCGCTGGACTGCGCGCTGTCGTTTGAGCCGGTGGCCTTCGAGGCCGGAAAGCCCCTGCGGTACGAAATCGCGCCGGAGGTCACGGTCAGCGGCGACGCCGAGAAGTTACGGCGGCTGGTATCCGTCCTTCTCGACAACGCCCTCAAGTACGGCGCGGACGGCGGCGCGGTGTCCCTGACGCTGGAGAAGTCCGAGCGCCACGCGAAACTGACCGTCAGCAATCCCGGCGCGCCGATTCCGCCGAAAACGCTCTCCCACGTCTTTGAGCGCTTCTACCGCGGCGACGCCTCGCGCGGGGAATCGTCCGGCTTCGGGCTTGGGCTGAGTATCGCCGCCGCCATCGCAAAGGAACACAAGGCGATTATCCGCGCGGAGAGCGACGAGACTTCCACCCGCTTTTTTGTGATACTTCCGCTCTCGCGCCGGGGCCTTACGGAACGAAAAAAAGAACCGGGCGTGTGACCCGGTTCCCGTGCCTGTATGTTAGCGGTTGCTTATGCTTACGCAAGGCCCGCGCCCCGCCGTTTCGGGCATTAGCGTTGCCTTATGGTTTGCGCGAAATCCCTGACGGCGGGGACGGCGCGTTTTTCGCCGTCCGATAACGCATTCCAACCGCGATGGAAACGGCTTGCGCGGCGTCCTGACGGGTTAGAGTAGCCTTATCGCTCGTGCCGCTTCGCGGTACGGCGCATTTTGCGGGGTTAGCGTCCCCTTACGGCTGGGGCGCGAACGGCACAACGGAACATTTGGAACAGTCGCCGCGCGGAAACATTCTCAGGCGTCCCCGTGCCGTTCTTTCACGATACGGAAAATCAGTATTCGATTTTCCCGTCGTGGGCACCGTTGATAACGTAGTAGGCGGCGCGCTCCTCGGGCTTGACGTACAGCTTGCACTCGATAATTTTCGCGCGCTTCTTCTCCTTGCGGAAATTGGCGATAGCGGCGTCAATGAGGTCGTTAATCACGGCCTCCGAGCCTTCATACTGCACATAAACCTCGGGTTTCATGCTGTCGGCCTGGGCCTTGCGTTCCTCGCGCTTACGCTTCGCCTCGGCCTTCTCTTCCTCCGTCATCTTACGGCGCGGCTTGCGCTGTTTCTTTTCGGGAACCGCCTCCGGCATGACTTCCTGTCCTTCCATGATGATGTCGTCTGCCATAAAAATACCCTCCTTGTGAAAAATAGACTCGTCGCGTATACGGTATGAGGGTATTATAATAGCTTACGATGAAAAACGCAATAGGGTAATCTGAAATTCTTGAACTTTTTTTCGTTTTTTCTTCCGATTTTTCTGCCAGACTTCACGCGCGGACGGGCCGGGGATTTCCCGGGGCTGTTTTGGGCTTGCGCAAGGCCAGCTTCGGGCCGGGAAAGCGGCCTTTCACATGCTTATGACAAGTCATTTTTCCGGAACCGGGGCGTTCCGCGGACAGCGCGCCCGGAATGCCCTTGTGATAACCCGGAAAACAGACACTCATAAGCGAAAGGACAAAATACGACAGCGTCCCGCAAGACGAACGCTGGAGATTTACAACGTCGCGAACCTTATATAATCTCATGATTTGCTCCCGGCGGCGGCATTCCGCCCGGAAACAGAAGGACGGCGACACGCCATGAAATCGTGACATTTTTCACGAGCGCAAAAAAATATTTACCTTTTTTACAAAATACGCTATTTTGTTTGTAACAGTTCATAAATGTGCTTTTGCCCTTTTTTAATTGATTGACAAAATTGTGCATTTGTAATATGATACTCACGTTCAAGCTCCCCGATTCGGGAACGGAAAGCCCGACAGCGTGTCCCGGAGAGAGAAGCGGAATCCATGCAAACAGGGAGGAGGAGGCGTTAAGTTACCAAAAATGTAGTCAACCATACGCATTTATGAGCATTTGTCACCGCAAGGGGAAAGACGCCAAAAATCCGTGGCGTTAGTTCGCGCTGACTTTACAGCGGGCGGAATCTCGGAATGACCCGTGCCGGTTGAAACAGTCCGGATAACGAGGGGGTAGAACCCTGTGGGCGATGATTGGTCAATGGTTAAGTCCCGAAAACCATGGGCAAAACAAGTTCTGAAAATTTTAAGAAAGGAGAAGCTACCGAGAAAAGTCCGCGCAGTCGAGCGCGGATATGTACCGATGGCTAGTCGGGAATTTACGCCTGTGGACTGCGCATGAACTTGTGAGTAGCGTCTGGCTTGTCAGCGCGAAAGCACGCAGGTTGAAGCAGGAATTTTCTCAATATGGGTATATTTGTCCAT
>CAMHDB010000128.1 GCA_946183715.1 uncultured Oscillibacter sp. | reverse complement strand
GGGTGGATGAAATCACGGAGTACGCTCGGAAGCACAACCTTCCGGTGTTCTACAAGGACAATCTGCGGAAGCTGTTCCCGGACTTGCCGCCGTCTGAATTTCCGTGGTAAACAACAGTGTATCAGCGGCGGGGAACGTTCTCCCCGCCGCCGGAATGGGAGCGAAATCATGAAAAGAGACAGATTCGCCGGACAGTGCGGTTTTTTCGACGAGCTGATTGTCGACAGTTTCGCGGGCGGCGGCGGAGCCTCTACGGGAATCGAACTGGCCACGGGGCGCGTGGTGGATATTGCCATCAACCACGACCCCGACGCCATCCGGATGCACATGGCAAACCATCCCTACACGGCGCACTATCAGGCGTCCGTGTGGGAAGTCGACCCGGTACGGGTCTGCGGCGGGCGGCGCGTCGGCCTGCTCTGGGCGTCGCCGGACTGCAAACACTTCTCGAAGGCCAGCGGCGGCGTCCCGAAAAGCAGGCGTATCCGGGGCCTCGCGTGGGTGGTGCTACGCTGGGCGGGCACCGTCCGGCCCCGCGTGATTATTCTGGAGAACGTGGAGGAGTTCCGGACGTGGGGGCCTGTCCGGAGAGGGAAGCCCGTCAGGGCGAAGGCCGGACAGACTTTCCGGAAGTTCCTCTCCCAGCTCCGCGCCCTCGGATACGAAACGGACTGGCGGGAGCTGGTCGCGGCGGATTACGGCGCGCCGACGACCCGGAAGCGTTTCTTCCTGATTGCCCGGTGTGACGGGCGTCCCATCGTCTGGCCGGAGCCGACGCACGGCCCCGCCGACAGTCCGGAGGTGAGAGCCGGAGCGAAAAAGCCGTGGCGCGCGGCGGCGGAAGTCATCGACTGGACTTTGCCGTGTCCGTCGATTTTCGACACGCGCGGGGAAATCGCGGAGCGTTACGGCCTGAAAGTACAGCGCCCCCTCCGGCCCAATACCATGCGCCGCGTGGCGCGGGGGATTGACCGCTTTGTGATACGTTCCGCCGCCCCGTTTATAGTCGGCGTGGGCGGGCGTTGCGGGGACTGTCCGCCGCGAGGCGCCGCCGAACCTCACCGGACGGTCACCGCCAAGGCCGACGCCGCGCTCTGTACGCCGTACTTTGTACAGTACCATACGGAACAATCGGAGCGGGAGACGCGCGGACAGGTCGTCACGGAACCGCTCCGGACGGCGGACGCCTCGAACCGTTACGGACTGGCGGCGGCGACGCTGTGCAAGTATTACGGCGGCACCTATCGCGGGGACGGACAGTCGGTCATGTCGCTGTTGCACACCGTCACGACGAAGGACAGGGAGGGGGTATGCGTGGCAAGCCTCGCGAAATTCTACGGCGGCGTGACGGGCGTTTCCCCGGAAGCCCCTCTGCCCACCGTGACGGCGATTGACCACAACGCCTTGCAGGTCGCGCACATGGAGGAGATGTACGGCAACGGTCAGGGGCGTTCCGCCGCCGTGCCGCTGTCCGCCGTCACAAGCCACGACCATCAGGGGATAGTCGTCACACGCATGGAGGCGGCGGAGAGCACGGACTTCCGCCACTGGCCGGAAATCCGGGAACTGCTGAACCGGTGTTGCGGCTATCAACTGGCGGCGGATGAAGTGTTGCTTTTTGAAATCGGCGGCGCGCGGTACTTTATGGCGGACATCGGTTTACGAATGTTGACGCCCCGGGAACTGTACCGGGCGCAGGGTTTCCCGGACGATTACATCATCGACCGCGACGCCAACGGCAAGCCGTATCCCAAAGCCGCGCAGGTGGCCCGTTGCGGAAACGCGGTTCCGCCGCCGTTCGCCACGGCCCTTGTCCGCGCGAACTTTCCGGAGTGGCGCGTCGGGGAAATTGTGACCATGCGGGATTTGATGGAAGCGGTAGCGGTCTGAGGGAGGGCGTGAGGCGATGTCGGGAAAGCGGATTCCGATTCCGTCCGGTTTCCGGGAACTGGCGTCGGAGAGTTCCACGGCGGAGTTGGCGAAGGCCTACGGGCTGTCGAAACGGACGATACAAAAATGGCGGCGGGAATGCGGCGTACCCGCACCGCCGAGTATCCGGAAGCCGATAGACAGCGGACAGTACGGGGGCATGGACACGCCGGAGCAGATTCAATACTGCCTGCACTGCCCCGTCAAAACGAAGTGTTACGGCTTGCGCTGTCCGCTTGTGCGTGAGGTACGGAAGGAGAAACGGGCATGAAAGTTTTGGAGTACAACGTAACGGGCGCGGAGCGGAAACGGCTGGTTCAAGCTGTGGCGGAACTCTGCGGGTGTCCGTACAAATATCTGGGAACGCCGACATTCGGCTATCAGGTGGGCAACAAATTTCTGATTTCCAGAATGGGCAGCGTACTTCCGGATGCGCGCGTCGGCGAAGGCGAACTCTGGGCGCTGTTCCGGGGACTGCTCGACCGCGGGTTCACGCCCGAATGGGGCATGATGACGGACAAGGCACGGGAGGCCTTTACGGCGTTTTCACCCGGGGAGGTATTAAGAGACGGCGAAGCGCAAAAAACGCGGCAGGCGGCGGCTGTGGCGGAACCGGGCGGCTTTTGCGTGGAGTTCCCCCGCGAGGGCGTCACGGACGCGGCGTTGGAGAACCTGCGGAAGCTGACGGACAGCAAGGCCGCGCTGATTCGCAAGGCGCTGGGCGCGAACCGGCTCGACATCTGCGCGGACGCCGACCGGATATTGTTCCCGTGGTTCGATACGGCGCCCGACCCGGACATGGCCTCCGCCGCCGCGCGGTTTATGGAACGGCTGGTAGCCGTTGCCACGGCGCGGAAGCGCGTGACCGCGAAGGAACGCGAAGTAGTCAACGAGAAGTATGCGTTCCGGTGTTTCCTGTTGCGGCTGGGTTTCATCGGCGCGGAGTACAAAACCGAACGAAGAATCCTGTTGCGGAATCTGACGGGCTCCGCCGCCTTCCGGGACGGCGACCGCAAGGCGCGAAAAGACACGCCCCCGGCATAAAGTACACAAACATTCCGCTGTATATTTGTGTACTTTACGCCCCGGAATTGTCTTGCTATTTATCCGGTTCAGAGTGATTAATACACCACCGCGCGGGGCACCGGGCGGAACTCAAGAACCGGAGGATAACACAATGAACGCCAACACCGAACGCCGCATCGCGAATATGAAAACGCAGACCATCGGGGTGGAAGTCGAAATGAACAGTATCACGCGCGTGAAGGCCGCGCGGATTGCCGCCGAGTTTTTCGGCACCGACCGCTGGGAAGACACCGACATCCGCAACGGTTACATGGCATGGAGCGCGTGGGACGCGCAGGGCCGCGAGTGGAAGTTCCAGAAGGACTCCAGCATTGAGGGGCCGGACGGCGAAAAGTGCGAAATGGTCACGCCGATTCTCCGCTACGACGACATCGAAACGCTTCAGGAACTTTGCCGCCGTCTGCGCCGCGCGGGCGCGAAGAGCGACGCCAGCCGGGGTTGCGGGGTACACATCCACATCGGCGCGGAGGGGCACAACGCCAAAACCCTGCGGAATCTCGCCAACATCATGGCCAGCCACGAACAGCTCCTCGCCGACGCCCTGAAAATCGACCGGGGCAGAATGTGCCAGTATTGCAAAACGGTTGACCCAAACTTTCTGGAACGCCTGAACCGCGAAAAGCCGGAAACGATGGCGGAACTTGCGGATATCTGGTACGAAACGCAACGCGCGTGGGACAGCCGGAGGGCGCACTACAATTCCAGCCGCTACCATATGCTGAATTATCACGCGACCTTTACGAAAGGCACGATTGAATTTCGGCTTTTCCAGTTCGACGAACCGACCGCCGAACGCAAGGGCGGAATCCATGCGGGGCAGTTGAAAAGCTACATCCAGCTTTGCCTCGCGCTGAGCCAAATGGCAAAGGACGCCAAGAGCGCAAGTCCCCGGCCCCAGCAGACCGAGAACCCGAAATACGCAATGCGGACATGGTTGTTGCGGCTGGGGTTTATCGGCGACGAGTTCGCCACGGCGCGCGACCTTCTGACGCGCAATCTTGCCGGAGACGGCGCTTTCCGGCACGGACGCCCCGCCGCCTGAAGGCCCCGGCCTCCGGCCCCCGAACCCGCCACGGGCGGGCTTTCGGTGGTAGAAGGGCGAGGCCCAACGGAAAGGATGGTTGAACATGGAACAGAAACACGGAATGAAGCGGGCGGCGGTTTGTCCGCTGTGCGGGAAGGCGTACCGCGAACGCCCCGCGATTTCCCGCACGGACAACGAAACGCGGATATGTCCCGACTGCGGGACGCGGCAGGCGTTGTCGGCGCTGGGCGTCGGAGCCGACGAACAGTCGCGGATTCTGGCGACGATTCACGCGCACACGCGCGGAGTCCGGGCGTGATTCCGCTGGGGGATATTACCGCCGTCAACGGGTACGCGCTTCCGCCTGTGGATGTGGTCACGGGCGGAAGTCCGTGTCAGGACGTAAGCGCGGCGGGGGTGCGGAAGGGAATCCGGCACAGGAGCCTCGGAGATACGGAAGAAACGCGGAGCGGTTTGTTTATGGAACAAATCCGCGTCATCAGGGAGTTGCGCAATGCGGACAGAAAACGCGGAAGAGAAGGGGCACTCGTTCGGCCCCGGTTCATGCTCTGGGAGAACGTCCCCGGGGCCTTTACGTCAAACCAAGGCCGGGACTTCAAAGCCGTGCTCGAGGAAACAATCCGGCTCGCGGAGCCGGACGCCCCCGACATTCCACATCCTGCAAGATGGCCAATGGCGGACGCCTACTTTGGAGACGGATGGAGTGTCGCCTACCGGGTATTCGACGCGCAGTTTTGGGGAGTGCCCCAGCGTCGGCGTCGAATCTGCCTTGTGGCGGATTTTGGAGGAAGATGTGCCGGAGAAATACTATTTGTCCGCGAAAGCGTGCCGGGGAATCCTGAACCGCACGGCGCGGCGGAGACAGAAACTGCCCGAAGTCCTGAAAGCCGCGCTGATTCGGCAGGCCGCGTATCCGGCAGTGATTCCGCCGCCTTCTGCATACAGGGAAACGTGATTGCCCGGGACGCGAAAATGAACGGGAGCGGCATATCGGGGGAGCCGATGTTTACTTTGAACACCGTCGACCGTCACGCCGTCTACGACGCGCGGGGCAACGGCGACGGCAAAACCGTCTGTACACTGGCCGGCGACCACCAGAACAGGGTAACGGATTACACGGCGCTGGTCACGGATTGCGCGGCGGAGGCCGCCGCCGTCGACTGCCGCGGTGGAACCGAGGGAACGGTCAACGGCACGTTACAGGCGAAGGAGAGCGGCGGCTACAGCCTGAATACGAACAACGTGGTACGTCAGGGAAACAAGGTGCGTCTGCTGACGCCGCTGGAATGCGAACGCCTGCAGGGCTTTCCGGACGGATACACGGACATCGGGACATGGACGGACAGCAAAGGACGGCGGCGGGAATGTTCTGATTCCGCAAGGTACAGGGCGTTGGGCACTTCCATCGCGCTCCCGCCGTGGAAGTGGGTACTGAAACGTATCGCGGCGCAGTACGAACGGGACGCGACGCTGGGCAGTCTGTTCGACGGAATCGGCGGCTTTCCGTTCCTGTGGGAACAGCTCAACGGGAAAGGTTCGGCGCTCTGGGCCAGCGAGATTGCGGAGTTTCCGGCGGCGGTCACGCGGTATCATTTCGGAAAAGTCAAACACGGATAGTCATTCGGAATCCGAGTGACAAAATCTCAAGGAACGGAAGGAACGGAGAA
>CAMHDB010000127.1 GCA_946183715.1 uncultured Oscillibacter sp. | reverse complement strand
ATGTAGTCGTTGAACTCGTAGGGGATGTTGATGACGAGCTGTTCGGCGGACATGAGCGGCATGGAGACCTCCCGGACGTAGGAAGTCTCGTTGGAGAGCACCACGGCGGCGTTGGTGACGTGGCGCAGGCCGTTCTGCTTGAGCGTCTGCTTGATAAATTCGCCCATGGCTTCCGGGGAAGTCACGCGGCCCTCCCGGAGCAGGTTCTTCGGCATGGGCGCGGAGGCGACTTTCCGCACCGTCGAGCCGCGGCAGAGCGCGACTTTCAGCGTGTCGTTGCCCATGTCGATACCGAGGAGCGTCTTGGGGAGTTTGGGCATGGGCGGCATTTTGGGCATTTTCGTCTTGGCCATTGAAGGCAGTGTAAGGGGCATAGCAACCACTCCATTCCGTTCCTTACAACCCCAGCAGACTGAGGTACCACGCGGTCAGGCCCTGACCGAAGAGGAGCATACACGTACACGCGGCGGCAATCGCGGGCCCGAACGGGAACGGAGTACCCGTACCGCGGCGCGTGGCGGCGGCGAACAGCAGGCCCAGTACGCAGGAGAACAACAGCGCGAACAGGAACGCGACCGGGCCGAGGTAGAGCGCGACGAGCGCGAAAAGTTTGATATCCCCGCCGCCGAGGGATTCTTTTTGCAGGAGCTTGTCCATGAGGAGCGAGAGCGCGAGTACCGCGCCGCCGCAGAGCAGGGCCGACAGGACATGTACAACAATCTCACGGGCGGGCAGTCCGCACCACGGGAGCGCGGCGAACCACGCCAGCGCGGGGAACAGCAGACAGCCGTCGGGGATAATAAAACTGTCCAAATCGACCAGAGAGAGGCAGAACAGACAGCAGAGAAAGACGTAGTTCCGCAGGCAGAGCGCCGAGAGGTCGAAGCGCAACAGGCACAGCACAGTCAGCGCGGCGCAGGCGCACTCCGTGAGGACGTAGCGCGGGGAGACGGGCGCGCCGCAGTAGTGACAGCGCCCGCGCCGCAGTAACCAGCCGAGTACGGGCAGGAGGTCGGCGGGGCCGAGGGGGTGTCCGCACGACGGACAGCGGCTCCGGCCCGTCAGGAACGATTCCCCGCGCGCAATCCGCCACGCCGCGCAGTTGAGAAAAGAACCCATTGCCGCCCCGAACAGTGCCGCGACAAAGCAAAAGTAGTACAAGATTTCTTTCGACAGGTAAATACTGAACATCGCACGCCCCTTTCCGGCTTAGCGGACGTTCCACGCGTTCCCGCTCCAGCCCCTGCTGTACGTCCAAATGGAGGCGTAGTTCTCGTCCGCGAAACCGAAATACCACATTTGCCCGTCCTCAAGTTCCGACAGGTCGATGTCTTTCGCGCGTTCGGCGGCCTTGCGGGCCTCCTCGTCGCCCGTCAGCGCGTAGTAGCACACAGTCCCCTTGCGCTCAATGTCCGCCTTCGTGCCGAACAACAGCCCCGGGTCGGCGTCCACGCGCTCGCAGACGAGTTTCTTCCCGTTCAGCAGTACCGTGACTTTCTTCCGGTTCGCGTCGCCGTTTTGCAGTTCGTCCAACAGGCGTTTCATTACCGCGCCGGAACACAGGCGCGTCCGCTCGCGGGTGTCGTCGTCGTGCAGGCCGCACGCGACGCGGTAGCCGGGGCCGTCCTCCTCCCGGACGATGAAGTAGTCGCCGCCGCCCGGACAGAGTTCGTCGCGCTCGTAGCGGCTCTTGTCCACGACCGCCGCCGCCTCCTGTACGGTCAGGTTCCAGTTGTTGAACAGGTACTCGACCGCCATCATATCCTGCGCCTTGTCCAGCGCGAACGAACAGCCGATACTCTCGGCGCTCTCCCGATAGTTCCTGTACGCCGGGACGGCAATCAGAATCAGCATGACCCCGACAAGCCCCAGCAGAATCGCGACTAGGCGGTTGACGCCCCCGCGACAGTCCGTCCATTTCCGATGTATCACAGCGGCGTCTCCTTTCGTTCGCCCCCAGCATACCCCGCCCCGGCGGCATTTTCAAGGCCCATCCGGTGACAGTTCCGTAACAGTTTCACATAATGGAGTACATGGAGAACATCGTCAGGTAAATCGTGCCGACAATCCCGCCCGCCACCACGGCCAGAAAGACTAACATCGCCGGTTCGAGTTTCTCCAAGGCGGACTGAATCGCCATTTCGAGTTCGGCGTCGTAGTACAGGGCGATTGTGTCGAGAGTGGAAGTCAGCTCTCCGGTCTCCTCCCCGACGCCCGTCATGTCGACGAGGATGTCGGGCAGTACCTGATTCTCCCGCATGGACGCCCCGAGGGAGTGCCCCTCTTCCAGACGGCTTGCGAGTTTCCCGGTCTCCGTGGAGATAAAGTAATTGTCGAGCGTCTTGGCGGTGATGGATACCGCCTTGTTCATGGTCAGGCCGGATTCCAGCAGGGTGGTCATGGAGTTCGCGAACTGGCTCGCGGCGTTGAGTTCGGCGATATTGCCCAGCACCGGGAGTTTCAACTGCGCCTTGGCGAGGAGCATACGCCCGTTTTCCGAATGCGACATGAGCTGATAGACAATGACAATCGCGGCGATAATGGCGACAATCACCATCCAGCGGTAGACGAAGAAATCCGAAATGGCAATCAGGATTCGTGTCGGGAGGGGGAGTTCCTTCCCGGCGTCGGCAAAGAAGGTCATGAACGTCGGGACGACCTTAATCATAATCACGGCGACCACGACGACGGCGATAAACAGTACGAACATCGGGTAGGACATGGCGCTTCTGACCTTGTTGCCCATTTTCATCTGCTTGTCGAAATGGTGGTACATGGTATCGAAAGAGCGGTCGAGATTGCCGGATTCCTCCCCGGCGCGCAAGGTTTCGACGAACGTGCCCGGCAGGATATGCGCCCCGTGTTCCTCAAAGGCGGCGGAGAGCGAGCGCCCGCCCTCCACGTCGACGGCGATTTGTTTCAGCATTTTGCGGAGAACCTTGTCGGCGGTCTTGTCGCCGATAAGCTGTACCGTGCGCACAATCGGCACGCCCGACTTGAGAATGATGGCAAACTGACTGCACATGACGATAAAGGCCTTTTTATTCAGCCTGTTGCCGCCGATGTCCATATTGAGCAGTCCGACTTCGTTCTTCTTCTCGTCGACGGCCTTGATTTTCAGAATGACGCTGTGGTTTTCCTTGACGCGCGCGGCGGCGTCGAGTTCGTTGTAGCCCTCAATCAGCCCGTTTACGCGCTCCCCGCTCCGGGAGAGCGCCACGTATTTGAACTGTGCCATAGTAACCGCCCCCTTCAAGATTCAGGCCTCAGCAGTTTTTGCGGACGTAGTCGGCGTTGTGGGCGTAGTGGACGGCCATTTCTTTCGTGACCTGTCCGGAGCGCACGAGGCGCAACAGGGCTTGGTCCATAGTCTGCCCGCCGATTGCGGCGGAAGTCGCGACGGCGTTGGCGATTTGCGGCGTATTCCCGGCGCGGATGAGGTTCCGGATGGCGTCCGTGACTATCATGAGTTCGCAGGCCAGCGCGCGCCCGCCGCCCTTCTTGGGAATCAACTGCTGTGTCAGCACGGCCATGAGGGTCATGGAGAGCTGTAAGCGTATTTGCGTCTGCTCGTCGGCGGGAAAGACCTGCACCATACGGTCAATCGAGTCGGACGCGCTCCCGGTGTGCAAGGTGCCGAACACAAGGTGTCCGGTCTCGGCGGCGGTGATGGCGGTCTCGATGGTGTCCTTGTCGCGCATTTCGCCTATGAGAATCACGTTGGGGTCCTCGCGGAGGCTCGCGCGCAGTCCCTCGGCGAAACTCGCCGTGTCCTTGCCGACTTCCCGCTGGTTAATCGCGCACAGGTCGGGCTTGTACAGGTACTCTACCGGGTCTTCCAGCGTGACAATATGGCTTCTGTAGTGGTGGTTGATGGAATCGAGCAGGGCGGCCAGCGTCGTGGACTTGCCGGAGCCCGTCTCGCCCGTGACAAGGACGATGCCCTTGTGTAAATCGGTGAGCTTCAGGACGGCGGGCGGGACGCCCAGATTTTCGAGTTGCGGGATGGATTCGCGGAGAAGGCGCAGAGCGAGGGACGGGTTGCCCTGCTGCTTGAACAGGTGGATACGGCAACGGTTCCCGGCATACGTCCCGGCCCCGTCGAACTCTCCGACTTTATCGAACGTCCGGTAGCCCTCCTCCCCGGCGAGGTAGCGCGCAATCGACACGCAGTCGTCGTGCGTCATGACGACGCTGTCCATGTCCTGTACTTGCCCGTCGAGGCGGTACTTGGGCGGCAGGCCCTCGATAACGTGTACGTCCGACGCGCCGTCGCGCTTGGCCTTGGCTACCATTTCTTCTACGGTCATCATAGTACAATTTTCTCCCTTCGCTTGTCAGAAATCCTCGGTGACTACGCGGAGCACCTCGTCACTGCTCGTAATGCCCGCCAGTACCAGCCGGACGCCGTTCTCCAGCATGGAAATAAATCCGCTCTCCGGGCGCTTCAACTCCTGTTCGATGGCGTTCCGTCCCCGCTGTTCGTAGATAAGGGTACGCACGCGCGGGGTAATCAGGAGCATTTCAAAGACGGCAATCCGGCCCCGGTAGCCGGTGTTGAAGCACTCCGGACAGCCCGTGCCGCGGTAGAACTGCAACCCGGTTTTCCCGGAAAGCCCGAGTTGCCGTAGCTCGTTTTCGTCGGGGGTGTAGGCCTTGCGGCAGTGCGGGCAGACGCGCCGCACAAGTCGCTGTGAGATGACGCCCCGCAACGCGGCGGAGATAATGTACGGCTCCGCGCCGATGTCGCGCAGACGGTCAATCGCGCCCACGGCGTCGTTGGTGTGGATGGTGGAGAGCACGACGTGCCCGGTAATCGCCGAACGCATGGCGATGTCGGCGGTCTCGCCGTCGCGGATTTCGCCGACGGCGATAATGTCCGGGTCCTGACGCAGAATCGCGCGTAAGCCGTTGGCAAACGTCATGTTGGTTTTCTCGTTAATCTGTACCTGATTGATACCCTCGATGTTGTACTCTATCGGGTCCTCCAGCGTCACGAGGTTGACTTCCTTCGTGTTCAGCTCGTTAATCATGGCGTACATGGTCGTACTCTTGCCGCTTCCGGTCGGGCCGACAATCAGAACCATTCCGTTCCGGATTTTCAGCAGTTCCTCGTAGTGCGCGAGGTCGGGGCCCGTCAGGCCGATTGCATCCCGGCTGACGTAGCCGCCGGACTTGTCCAGAAGGCGGAGCACGATTTTCTCCCCGAACGCCGTCGGGAGCGTCGACACGCGGAGGTCTACGGCCTTCTCTTTCGACTGCACGTTGAAACGCCCGTCCTGCGGAATGCGCCGTTCGGAGATGTCCATAGCGCTCATGATTTTGATACGCGAAATCACGGAGCTTTGGATGTCTTTGGGCACCGTGAGAATCTCCTGCATGACGCCGTCGATACGCATACGCACATAAAGCCCGCTCTCGCGCGGCTCGATGTGGATGTCGCTGGCGCGCTCCTGTATGGCGCGCTCAATCATGGAGTTGACTAGGCGGATAGTCGGGGCGCTGTTGACGGAATCGTCGCCCAGTTGGGTCGTGACGAAATTCAGGTCAGGCCCGGAAGCGGTCTCGCCACTGGCGGCGGCTTCGCGCTTCATGTCCTCGATGGCCTTGGCGGCGTTCTCGTTGCTGTACAGGATTTGAATGGCGTGTTCGACCCCGGCGGACGTGGCCACCATCGGCACAATTTTTTTGCGAACCGCCTTTCGCACTTCCTCAATGGCGATAAAGTTCATGGGGTCGCTCATGGCGAGGTAGAGTTCGTCCTTGACCA
>CAMHDB010000126.1 GCA_946183715.1 uncultured Oscillibacter sp. | reverse complement strand
TCGACGGCGTGGCGATGTCGTGCGTACAGTTCTTTACCATGACGGTCGTTTCCGTACTGGGCGCGGCGGTCACGGCGGAGAGCGTCAGCGCGGAGGCGCTGCGCGTGTGCCTGTGGGCGATTCTCTACGCCGGAATCTTTTCCAGCGGCGTGGCCTACACGCTACAAATTCTGGCGCAGAAGGATTCCAACCCGATGGTGGTTTCCCTGTTGCTGAGTCTGGAATCGGTATTCGCGGCGCTGTCGGGGGCGCTGTTCCGCCACGAACGCATGACCGCCCGCGAATTGCTCGGCTGTGTACTCATGTTCGCGGCGGTCGTTATCGCGCAGATACCCCGCGACGCCCTTGAATCCGGGAATCAGCAATGATATAATGACGAAAATCCTTGCGGCGAGGTGAACACAGTGCGGATAGAAATTCTGGGCGTAGGCTTTGACAATATCACGAAAGAGGAGGCCGTACAGGAGGCCGTCTCCCTGCTCGACAGCGGCGGGTGCCACTACGTGGTGACGCCGAATCCGGAGATTGTGGAAATCTGCCGGGAACGGGAGGAAGTCGCGCGGGCGGTCAACGGCGCCGACCTCGTACTCCCCGACGGTATCGGGATTATCAAGGGCGCGGAGATTCTCGGCACCCCCCTGCGCGAACGCGTACCGGGTATCGAGTTCGCGTCGGCGCTGATGGAGCGGCTGGCGAAAACGGAGTACAGTATTTATTTTCTGGGCGGCAAGCCGGGAATCGCCGTGGAGGCCGCGAAGAATCTCTCGCGGCAGTACCCGGGACTGCGCTGTGCCGGATTCCGCGACGGCTATTTCCGCAAAGACGCGCCCGTCGTGGAGGATATCCGCCGGAGCAAGGCGGACGTGGTATTCGTGTGTCTGGGCGCGCCGAAGCAGGAACTGTGGATGTTGCGCAACGGCCCCGATACCGGGGCGAAACTCCTCTGCGGACTGGGCGGAAGTCTGGATATTTTCGCGGGCGTGTCGAAACGCGCCCCGGCGTTCTTCTGCGACCACGGTCTGGAATGGTTCTACCGTCTCTGCAAGGAGCCGTGGAGATGGAAACGCATGATGAAACTTCCAATCTTTCTGCGGCATGTCCGGCAGGAGAAGCGCAACAGGAAGGCCGAGCCCATCCGGAAGCCGCTCACGGAACTTGTAAAGCCCATGCCCGTAGAGCCGGAAGCCCCGTCGGAGACGCCGTTGCCTGTAGAACCGGAACCCGCGACAGCGACGCCGTTCTCTTTCGATATCTCCACCGAACCGGACGCCCCGCAAGATACGTTACTGTCCGTCGAGCCGGAAACGCCGCTCTCTTTCGATATGGAAACGCCGCTGTCCGACGAGCCGGAGACGCCGCAAAACACGTTACTGTCCGTAGAGCCGGAAGTACCCCCGCCCCCGGAAGCGGAATCTTTAGAAGAAATCTCCCCCGACACGGGGTCGAGTACGGAGGAACCCATGCCAGACTTTGAACATCAAGACACCACACAGTGGAACCCCAACGACGTGAACCCCCCGCGCCGCAGACGCCGTAAAAGCCGCGTCAGGTGGTACCATACGCTCATATACTTTTTCGTCGTCGTGCTGATATCGGTCATTCTCGCGGGTATCGGCTGGGAATTGGCCTCTGATTTGTGCGCCTTCAACCGCGGGGCCGTCACGACGCATACCGTGGAAATCACCCCCGGCGACAGCCTTGACCAAGTGATTACCAAGCTCGAACGCGCCGGACTGATTAAGTACCCCTTCTTTTTCCGGCTGTTCGCGGAAGTCACCCACGCGGAAAGCAAAATCGGCGCGGGCACCTACGCCCTCAATACCGACATGGACTACCGCGCCCTCGTCGTCGGCATGCGCAGTTCCGCCGGCCTCAAGACCAGCGAGGTCAAGGTCACGATTCCCGAGGGCTACACCGTGCGCGACATCTGCGCGCTCCTCGCCGAAAAGGGCGTCGCGTCGGAAGATGAACTCCTCGACGCCGCCTGCAACGCCCCCTTCGACTACGATTTCATCGACAACGACTCCCACGAAATCAGCCGTCTGGAAGGCTTCCTCTTCCCCGATACCTACGACTTCTATACCCCCGAGAATCCCCAGCGCGCCTTAAACCGCCTCCTGAGCAACTTCGCCCGGAAAATCGAGGCGTGGGAAGACCTCCTCGCCGAGGCCGACCAGCGCGGTTACGACCTCAAGAAAATTGTTACCATCGCTTCCCTGATTGAGAAGGAGACCGACGGCTCCGACCAAGCCCGTATTGCCTCCGTCGTCTACAACCGCCTCGACGGCCCCGGAAGCCGCGCCGGAACTTACGGCCTCCTGCAAATCGACGCCGCCCTGCTCTACGGCATCCCCAACCACAGCGGCCCGATTACCTCCGCCGACTTGGAGTATTCGTCGCCCTACAACCTCTACAAAAACGCCGGACTGCCCCCGACGCCTATCGCCAACCCCGGCGCGCAGTCGATTTACGCCGCCCTTTCTCCAGAGGAGAGCGACTACTATTACTACGCCCTCGCCAAAGACAATAAGCACCGCTTCTTCAGCAATTACACGGACTTCTCGCACTTCCTGTCCAGCTCGGACTACATCGGGAATTGACATGGAGCGGAAAAAGCCTGAACTCCTCTGCCCCGCCGGGGATATGGCGCGACTACAAATGGCCGTCGCCTACGGCGCCGACGCCGTCTACCTCGCCGGGACGGAGTTCGGAATGCGCGCCTTCGCCGGGAATTTCCCGGAGGCCGCGTTCCGGGAGGCTGTCGCCTACGCCCACGCCCGCGGCGTCCGCGTACACTGTACGGTCAACACCACCCCGCGCAACCCGGAAGTAGACCGCCTCCCGGCCTATCTGGAATTTCTGGACGCCCTCGGCGTCGACGCGCTGATTATCGCCGATTTCGGCGTATTCCGTCTGGCGCAACGCCACGCCCCGCACTGTGCGCGCCACGTCTCGACGCAGGCCGGCGTGACGAATTACGAGGCCGCGCGCGTCTGGCACGAGGAAGGCGCGGCGCGGGTCATTCTGGCCCGGGAACTGTCGCTGGAAGAAGTCCGGACGATTCGCGACCGCACCCCGCCCGCGTTGCAAATCGAGACCTTCGTACACGGGGCCATGTGCGTAAGCTATTCGGGGCGCTGTCTGCTGTCGAACTACATGACGGGCCGCGATTCCAGCCGGGGCGCGTGCGCCCAGCCCTGCCGCTACCACTACGCCTTAGTCGAGGAGAAGCGCCCCGGCGAATACTTCCCCATTGAAGAGGACGCGTCCGGCGCGTACATCCTCAACTCCCGCGATATGTGCATGATTGACCACCTCCCCGACCTCTGCGCGGCGGGCGTCGACAGCCTCAAAATAGAGGGCCGCGCCAAATCCGCCTACTACGCCGCCATTATCACGGGGGCGTACCGGCACTGTCTCGACGACGCTTTCGCGGGGCGTCCGCCCGACGCCGCGTGGCGGGAGGAGGTCAACCACATCAGCCACCGCCCCTACTCCACCGGCTTCTACTACGGCCAACCCGGCGAATACTACGCCGACAGCCGCTATATACGAGACTGGCAGGTAATAGCGCTTGTCACTGATTGCGCCCCGGACGGCTACGCCACGCTGTCACTGCGGAACAAGTTCCGCGTCGGCGACGCCGTGGAACTCGTCGGCCCCGGACTGCGCCCGCGTCCGCTGACAGTCCCGGACACCTTAACCGACGCGGACGGCGCGCCGCTGTCCGAACCCCGCACGCCCCAAATGATATTTCATATGAAATTCCCCTGCCCCGTGCCGCCTCTGAGCATGTTGCGGCGGTACGTGGGGAATCTCCCCTGACACAGAATGGAGGAAATCACGATGTCACACCCTTGGCGCGGATTGAACGAACTCCGCGAAATGTTCCTGAGCTACTTCGAGAGTAAAGGCCACTTGCGCCTGCCGAGCTTCTCCCTGATTCCGCACCACGACGCGTCCTTACTGCTCATCAACAGCGGCATGGCCCCCATGAAGACGTGGTTCACACGCGAGGAGGAGCCGCCCCGGAACCGTGTCACGACCTGTCAGAAGTGCATCCGCACGGGCGACATTGAGAATATCGGCAAGACCGACCGCCACGGCACCTACTTCGAAATGCTGGGCAACTTCTCCTTCGGTGACTACTTCAAACGCGAGGCCATTCATTTCTGCTGGGAGTTCCTGACGGATGTCGTCGGACTGGAGCCCGACAGGCTTTACCCGTCCATCTACCTCGACGACGACGAGGCTTTCAACGTCTGGCACGACGAAATCGGAATCGCGCCGGAGCGAATTTTCCGCTTCGGCAAGGAGGACAATTTCTGGGAACACGGCGCGGGTCCGTGCGGGCCGTGTTCGGAGGTCTACTACGACCGCGGCCCCGAGCACGGCTGCGGCAAGCCTACTTGTACCGTCGGCTGTGACTGCGACCGCTATATTGAGGTGTGGAACAACGTCTTTTCGCAGTTCGTCAACGACGGCGAGGGACATTACTCCGAGATGAAAAACAAGAATATCGACACCGGAATGGGCCTTGAACGTCTGGCCTGCGTGTGTCAGAACGTGAACTCCCTGTTCGATGTCGATACCGTGATGAATATTACGAACCGCGTTTCCGAATTGACCGGGGCGCACTACGGGCAAAGTCAGAAGAGCGACGAATCGCTCCGCGTGATTACCGACCACATTCGCGCCTCCGTCATGATGATTTGCGACGGCGTTCTGCCGAGTAACGAGGGGCGCGGCTACGTCTTACGGCGTCTGCTACGCCGCGCCGCCCGTCACGGGAAACTGCTGGGCGTCGACAGGCCCTTTTTGCACGATGTCGTCGATACCGTCATTCACGAGAACGAGAGCGCCTACCCCGATTTGCGCGAGAAACAGGACTATATTACAAGAGTTATCCGCACGGAGGAGGAAAAGTTCTCCCGGACGCTCGACGACGGCATGAAAATCTATCAAGAGTTGCTGTCGGCGCACCGGGAGAAGGGCGAGACCGTCTTTTCCGGCGCGGACGCGTTCCGCCTCTACGACACCTACGGTTTCCCCGTCGACCTGACCGCCGAAATGGTCTCCGACGAGGGCATGACGCTTGACCGCGACGGGTTCCGTACCATGATGGAGGAACAGCGTACCCGGGCGCGCAAGGCCCGCGAGGCGTTGGGCGATTTGGGCTGGGCCGGTATCGAGTTCGGAAGCGACATGCCCGCCACGGAGTTCGTCGGCTACGAGCACGACACCGCCAACTGTAAAGTGCTGGCGATTGTCGTGGAGGGCGAATTACAGGACGAAATCAGCGCGGGCGCGGAGGCGTCTGTCGTACTCGACAAAACGCCGTTCTACGCCGAAATGGGCGGACAAGTCGCCGACCACGGCGAACTGTGTACCGACGGCGCGCGCTTCACGGTCTCCGACGTACAGAAAAACAAAGGCGGGAAGTTCCTGCACTCCGGCGCGCTCGAACGCGGCATGCTGAAAGTCGGCGACACCCTGACGGCCACAATCGACACCGCGCGCCGCGCGCAAATCCGCCGCGCCCACAGCGCCACGCACTTACTCGACGCCGCCCTCCGCAAAGTCTTGGGCGACCACGTACACCAAGCCGGGTCTCTCGTAGAACCCGACAAACTCCGCTTCGACTTTACCCACTTCGAGGCCGTCACCCCCGAACAGCTTCGACAAATCGGACGCCTTGTCAACGACGAAATCCTGAAGGGCGTCCCCGTCGTCACGGAAGTGCTTCCCATTGACAAGGCGCGGAAAAAGGGCGCGGTCGCGATGTTCGGGGAGAAGTACGGCGAGACCGTGCGCGTCGTCGAAATGGAAGAC
>CAMHDB010000125.1 GCA_946183715.1 uncultured Oscillibacter sp. | reverse complement strand
GCGTCCGATGATAACGACTGGTATCACTACGGCGACGGCATGACCGTTCCCTATAAGTCAAACGCGACAACGGAGGTGGATGCCGAGAAAATCCCTGCTGAGGGCTATATCTGCTTCTATGACATCTCGACAGGCGTACTTTTTGACAGGCGGGACTACCGAGTTAAAGACGGAACTGATGTAAAACTCAAAGCCTCTGGAAAGGGAACCGCAGTCGCCGGGACGCAACCTAAAGACGAAGTGCTGATGACGGACGGAACCAACGAGTACAAACCGACTTCAAACGTCAGTAACGGCTATATTGCTGTTTTAATTACGCCCGATAATGACGAAGCCCCTGTACAGGTCACGTTTGTGAAAGATACGGACAGTATTTATGCGGGAGCGCCGGCCAGTGGCAGTACGGCGGCTAAATCTGCTAGCTTTAGCCCCGATGGCGATACTGCTGACAGTAACAACATGCTTGCCTAATCCAGCGCCAGAACTGATAACGTAAGTGACAGCACAAACCGCGCCCCCATCCGGTATCGCGCCGGGTGGGGGCTTGCGTTATCCATTATTCCACGGGCGGCGTAGGCGTCGCGTAGAACGTCGCCGGGTATTCGGCGCGGAGCGTATCCGCCGCCGCGCGCGCGGTTTCGGCGTCGGCGAACAGCCCGCACACCGTCGGCCCCGAACCGCTCATGACCGCGTTCCGCGCCCCTAACGCCGTCATGCGCCGTTTCACGTCGAAAACCTCCCCGTACTCCGGCGGCAACACCTCCTCGAATACGTTGCACAGCCGCGCCGCGACGCCTTCCGTATCGCCGCGCCGTACCGCCGCCGCCATGCCGTCAATATCCGGGCGGCGCGTCCATGTCGTAGCGTCGGCGCGGGCGAAGAGTTGCGGCGTGGGGATGTCGTAGGGCGGCTTGCAGAGTACGAAGTACGCGCCCGACAGCGGCGGCAGGGGCGTCAGGATTTCCCCGCGCCCCTCCGCGAGCGCCGTCCCGCCGTACACGCAAAACGGCACGTCGCTTCCGACAGAAAGCCCAATCCGCGCCAGTTCCGCCGCCGACAGCGCCGGACAGTACGCCTTGCGGAGTACGCGCAAGAGCGCGGCCACGTCGGAACTCCCGCCGCCGAGGCCCGCGTAGGCCGGAATACGCTTTTCGAGTGTGACGCGCAGTCCGGGCGCGGGGCGTCCGATTGCGGCGAAGAACGCCTCCACGGTACGCTGTTCCATCGAGCGCCCCGGCGGCGGCGTGAAGCCGTCCCCGGTGTCGAGTACGAACCCGCCCGGGGTTTCCTCTACCGTCACGGCGTCGGACAACGACACCGACTGCATGACCATGTACAAGTCATGGTAGCCGTCGGGGCGGCGGCGCAGAATGTCCAACGCAAGATTCACTTTCGCGGGCGCGGGTTCTTTCCAGCAGGACATAGCGTTTCCTTTCGTCGCCCCGTGACAGAGGGGCGTTTCGCGGCGTGTCAGCGGATTTTCCGCGCCTCCACGTAGTAGCGCTTATCGCGGGCCTCGCCCATCGAGAACGTTTTCCGGGGTAATACGCCGTCGGCGATAACCGTCTTGAAGAGTTCGTTCTTGCCCATTGCCGGGAGCAGTACGGCGATATTCCCGGGCGTCTGCCCGAGTGCGCGCGCGGCCTCCTCGCCGTGGATATAGTCTACGGTCAGGTCGTTTTGCCTTGCGTAGTCGTCCAAAAAGTTCTGTAGCGTGCCGACGGCAAGCTGTGCCTTGGGATTCGGGACGTTGTACCAGACATCGTGCCCCTCCCAGACGAAGTGCAGACTGTGTCCGGTATCGCGCCAGCCCTGCGCGGCCCCGGTGGCGTCGCAAAACGCCGTAATCAACGCCTCCGGGTCGGTGTCGAAGACTACCCGGTGAATCGGCTCGAACTGTAGCGCGAAGTCGTGCAGGTTGACCAATTCGACCATCGCGTAGCGCCCGGGAAGGGCCTCCCATTCCTCGCGGGAGTACGTGACTTTCTGCTCCTCCCAGCACTGTTTCGCGGCGGCTAAAGAGTGGTTGCCGTCACCGACAGCGAAGCGTAGCGGCGCGGCGTCTTTGAGGCCGTACTTCTCCTCCATCGCCTCCGGCGTCGACAGCGCCCGCAAGGCCTCCTCTACGGCGTCCATCTGCGCCGCCGTGAGTTTCCAGCCCCGCACGGCCCCGCCGCCCTGTTGCAACGGGAAATCGTACAGCGGCTCCATACCCGGCGCGCCGTCCAGTGGCTCTATCACGGTTCGTTTCGGGTCGTCAATCAGAATCATGACGTGCGGAAGTTCCAGTATGGCCTTACGGCGTACCCGTACACGCGGCGGAAGGCGCGTCATGACCGTGCCCTCCGTGGCGCGTATCAGCGACGTACTGCCCGGGTTGTAGTCGTACTGCTCCAAGTCCACCATGCCCACAATGCCGCGCCGGATTTTCCCGTCCGACTGCGTGCGCTCTACATAAACCATCGCGTTTTCGATAGTCCGGAACAGCCCCGCGTTGAGATATTCGTCCATCGTGGAATTGACACGCGCCACGCGCCCGAAAATCCCCGGGTTGTGCAACTGCGATTCCGGCAGAATCAGGCGCAGTGTCGACGGCGCCTCCCCGACGGTCTTTTCCACGTTGGCCCAGTATTCCGGCTGGCTCGAAAACTGGTCGCACGCCACCACGGCCCATTTCGTCATATCGGTACCCGCTTTCGGGAGCAGGATGTCGGCGGGGTAAAATCCGATGTCTCCCCATTTCTTTACGGCGTCGGTCATTCGGTATCAGTCCTTTCCACATGGGTTAGAGTACGGCCTTGATGGCGTTCAGGAGGGCGTCGAAGTCCTCGTAGGCCGGGATTTCCGGGTAGTCCGCCTTGATTTTGTCCGTACTCTTGAAGAGGAATCCGGCCTTCCCGGCCTGAATCATGGCGAGGTCGTTGTAGCTGTCGCCGGCGGCGATGGTCTCGTAGCCGATGGACTGCAACGCCCTGACCGTCGTCAGTTTCGACTTCTGACAGCGCATGTGATACCCGGTAATCTCCCCGCTGTCGGCGACTTCCAGCGTATTGCAGAAAATCGTGGGCCAGTTGAGCTTCCGCATGAGCGGCTTTGCGAACTGCTCGAAGGTGTCGCTGAGAATCAGAACCTGCGTGAGCGTGCGGAGTTCGTCAAGGAACGCTTTCGCGCCGGGGAGGGGGTCGATTTTCGCGATAACCGCCTGAATTTCCCGCAGTCCGAGGCCGTGTTCTTTCAGAATGCCGAGGCGGTACTGCATGAGCTTATCGTAGTCCGGCTCGTCGCGTGTCGTGCGCCGGAGCGCCGGGATTCCGCTTTCCTCTGAAAAGGCTATCCAGATTTCCGGGACGAGTACCCCTTCCATGTCTAAGCACACAATATTCATAATCAACCATCCTTTCCCGACGTTTTGTGACTGCCCGATTATACAACAGTTTCGCGCGCCTTGCAATGGGTATCGGCGACAAAAACCATTGACAAGCGGGGGCGGCTTGTGTAAACTGTAATATGGAGTGATTTCACGTTCCGCGCGAGGACGCGGAGGCATTCGGAGATAGGAGAGAACGTTTTGCGAAAGGAAAACATTTCGGACGCCGTCATCCGGCGTCTGCCGCGATATTACAGGCAGTTGAGCGACCTGCGCGCGCGCGGGATTACGCGAATCTCATCGCTGTCGCTGGGGCGCGAAATGGGAATCACGGCCTCCCAAATCCGGCAGGACTTCAGTTGCTTCGGGGAGTTCGGCCAGCAGGGCTACGGCTACCACGTCCGCGAACTCTGCGAGGAAATCGGGCGCATTCTGGGCGTAGACCGCGACCACCATTTGATTTTAGTCGGCGTGGGCCACCTCGGACACGCGCTACTGCAAAATTTCCCCTTCGCCAAGTGCGGCTTCTCCGTCGACGCCGCGTTCGATACCGCGCCCGCCGTCGTCGGCACGACCGTCAACGGCGTGACCGTGCGCGACATGGGCGACGTAGACGAATGGCTACACGGAAACCCCGTCGACGTGGCCGTGCTGACGGTGCCGCGCGGCGCGGCGCAGTCCGTCGCGGACCGCCTGATTTCGCTGGGCGTCCGGGGCTTCTGGAACTTCACCAATCTGGAACTCGACAGCGCACACCCGGAAGTCAAGTTCGAGAACATCCACTTCTCCGACAGCCTCCTCACGCTCAGTTACCGCATTGCCAACGACTGACACGATTTCCCGCCGTGCGGAGAGGCGCGGCAAAAAGTCCGCACCAACGCCCGCCCCCCGCATACGATGAGTTGAGGCCGCTTTCACGGTCTACATCTCACAGGGAGGTTCCCATTATGTGTAACAACTCTTGCGGCAACGGCTTCGGAAACAATTCCTGCTGGTGGATTATCATCCTTCTGGTACTCTGGTGCTGCTGCGGCAACAACGGCGGCTGCGGGAATTGCGGCTGGAACGGCTGCGGCGGCTGCGGAAACAATAACAACTGCTGTAACGACGGCTGCAACTGCTGATTCGTGACTTTACCAAGGAGGGCGCATGGAAGACTATTTCTCGCCAGTTCTGCCCGACGAGACCCTGCAAGGCCTGAGTTCGCTGGGCCTCGCGCACGTCGGCGACGCCGTCTATGAACTGCTCGTGCGTACATGGCTGTGCGTACACGGCAAGGCCACCGGGCACGGCCTCCATCAGGCGGCGATTGCGCTTGTGCGCGCGGAGGCGCAAGCCCTCGGCGCGGAGCGTATCCGCCCCCTGCTGACCGAACGGGAGGAGGCCGTATTCCGGCGCGGGCGCAACGCCCACCCGCACAGCGTACCGGGCCACGCCAGCCGCGCGCAGTACGCCGGCGCGACCGCTTTAGAAGCCCTGTTCGGGTGGCTCTACCTCACCGGACAGCGCACACGCGCGAACGAACTCTTTCGCGTCATCATGGAGGAGGAATCGTAATGGCTCTGGACGCCGTATTCTTGCGGGCCGTCACGGACGAACTCCGGCCCCGCGTCGCGGGGCTCCGGATTGAGAAGGTTTTCCAGCCCTCGCGGGACAGGGTTCTCCTGCTCCTGCGGGGGAATCTCCGCCTGTTGCTCTGCGCGGCGGCGGACGCCCCCCGGGTACAGTTCTCCGGGCGCGCCCCCGACAACCCCGCCACCCCGCCCATGTTCTGTATGCTTCTCCGGAAGCACCTCTCCGGCGGGCGGATTGTCTCGCTGCAACAGCCTTCTTTGGAGCGTCTCGTGCGGCTGGACATCGACACCACCGACGAACTCGGGCGCGCCGGACGGCGTACCCTGATTCTGGAGGCGATTCCGCGCCGCGCAAACCTGATTCTGCTCGACGCCGACGGGCGGATTGTCGACAGTCTGCGGCGCGTCGACCCCGAACAGGCCCCCGACCGCCCGGTTTTACCGGGGTTATTCTACCGCGAACCCGCCCCGCAAGGCCGCCTTCCGTTCACGGAGGAAACCGAAAGCGGCTTCTACGAACGCCTCCGCGCCGACGCCGAAAGGCCCGTCGACCAATTCCTGTTGCGGGAATACTTCGGCCTCTCGCCCCTGCTGGCAAGGGAATTGTCCTTCCGGGCCTGCGGCGAACCCGACTCCCGTCTGCCCGACGCCGACGCCGCGCGGCGTCTGTGGGACGCCCTCCGCACACTCTCCGGCGACGTACAGGAGAGCCGCTTTACGCCCTTCCTGCTCACCCGCGACGGACAACCCTTCGACTTTTCCTGCGTGCCCATTCTGCAATACGGCCCCGACGCCGACGCCGCGCGCTTTCCCGACTGTTCCTCCCTGCTCGATACGTTCTACGAGGAGCGCGAACGCAAAGAGCGTACCCGGATTCGCGGCGCGGAACTCGTCCGGGCCGCCACCACCGCCCGCGACCGCCTGCAACGCAAACTCCGTTTACAGGAACGCGACTAT
>CAMHDB010000124.1 GCA_946183715.1 uncultured Oscillibacter sp. | reverse complement strand
AGGTACTCATCGACCGGACGCGGCTTTCCCCGGCGCGGATTCTGACGGGCTACGTCGTGGCGGGGGTGATTCTCAGCGCGGCGGGGGTGTACGAGTACGTCGCGGACTGGGGCGGGGCCGGGGCGTCGGTGCCCCTGACGGGCTTCGGGCATACCCTCGCCAACGGTGTACGGGAGGCGGTCGCGCGGCGGGGCTGGCTGGGCGTCCTGACGGGCGGCCTGACGGCGGCGGCGGGCGGCGTCACGGCGGCGGCGGTGTGCGGCGTACTGGCCGCGCTGTTGTTCCGCCCCGGCACCAAACGCTGAAAAAACTCTTGACAGGGTAGCGGCGACCCGGTATAATGTCGCTATCCTGTCAGGCGGCGTCATACCTTGCCTATGAGGGATTCCAACCAAACGCAAAGCCGCTATCATATGGGCCGGAAGCATGGTGATACATTGAAAATCAGCTATTCCAAAACCGCCGCGAAAAGCATTCGCGCATTAGACCGCCGCATGAAAGAACGTGTAAAAGCGGGCATTGAACGCATTCCGGAAGGGGATATCTGCAAAATTCAAAACCATTCCTTCCTGTACCGCTTGCGAGTGGGTGACTACCGCGTACTGTTTGAGATGGTCGGCGACGAAATTTATGTGGATGACGTGTTGCCGCGTGGGGAAGCCTATAAGCGCTTAGACTGATTCGGGGAGGGAGAATGAGAATGAGCCGGAACACACTCAGAAGTCTGATTGATTTGGTAGACGAATCGGAGTTAGACACCGTTTATAAAATTCTGATACGCTTTATCCGCGAGGACGCGATTTTACCCGATGAGGCGGAATCTTTAGCCGCCGCGCGTCGTGACCGGGAGCGTGGCGATGTCCTGTCGCATGAGGAAGTGTGGGCGTAAAGTAGCTTGACAAAATAGCGACGACCCGTTATAATGTTGCTATCCTGTCAGGCGGCGTCATACCTTCCCTATGAGGGATTAAAACAAAAGCCGACCTGATAGGTCATGCCGTTTACGGTCAGGGTGTCATACCTTCCCTATGAGGGATTAAAACTAAATCTTGTCCAGCATCTTCTTGACAGCCGTTTGTGTCATACCTTCCCTATGAGGGCTAACAGCAGTCCCGGCAACCTTTGATAGCAAAGGCTGTCGGGACTGCCGCTGTCCGTCCGTGGGACAGATTTTTGTAAGGCGGCAAGCGCTTTCCGCTTGCAAATCCGGACGGAATCTGCTATACTGCCTGACGGTATGCGTGCGCGTCGCGCGCATGGGGAAGAATCACTCCTACGGAGGTTTTACTATGCCGAAACATCAAAAACGGGGCAACATCCGCGCCTCGGAATCTCTTGCAATCCATTCACTGGTCTGCGGCTTCGCGGCGGAAGCGTTTCTGTTCGTCGTGCGCCGCTACGCCGCCGGGACTATGCGGCAGGTCGTGCTCTGGAACGAACGCTATCTCCCGATTATGGCGGGTATCGGCGCGGCGATTCTGGCCGTGGGCGCAATCCTGACGGGATTACAGCGCGGCGACCGCCTGAAACGTAGAATAGGCCTCTACCTGTGCGCTACGGGTGCCTTTGTGGCGACAGTGGCCCTGCTGGCTATCTGGAACCTGACTTCCCTCGACCGCCTGATTGCTATTGTCCCGATTGCCGCGCTTCTGGGCATTGTCTGGGGGCTGTACGACCGGACTTGTGCCGTGTCCCTGACGGTGCTCGGCGTCGGTATCGTGGTGACGTGGCTGTTTTCGCGCACTATGCAGCCGTTCTCCCCGCACTTGAACCTCTCGCGCGTGCTGGCCGTCCTGATTCTCGCGGCGCTGGCGGCCCTGCTGGGCCTCCTCTGGAACGGTTCGCTCAAAGGCTTCCTGCCCTCCGGCGCGAATACGCTCCTGCTCTACGTATCGCTGGCGCTGACGTTCGCGGGCGTACTGGCGACGCTCGTCAGCGTGGGGGCCGCGACCTACGCCATGTGGACACTCGCCCTCGTGGCCTTCGGCCTGCTCGTCTACTACACCGTCAAGCAAATCTGAATCCGGCGCGCCCTTTCCCGTCACGGGAGAGGGCGTCGCGCATACCTCGCCGAAATACCGCACCGCTTCCCCGTCGCGCATACCTCGCCGAAAATCGGGCAGACTGTCCGGAGACGGGAGGGAGCGCGTATGAAGCAACTGCGCAACGACTTCAAAACGGATACGGCGTATATGGACGTGGTGCTCGGCGTGGAGCGTAACTGCGATATGGTCAGCCGCGATTACGTCATCGGCGGGCGTCGCGGGCGACTCTGGGTCGTCGACGGCTACGGGCTGGATTCCACATTGGAACGCATGGGCGCGTTTTGGTTGTCGCTGTCCCCGGCGCACCTCGACGGCCTGCGCGATATGCAGGAGTTCGTCGACCGCTTCGTGACGTTCGCGGAAGTCAGCGTGAGCACCGACACGAAAGAACTCGTCACGGCGGTACTGCTGGGAAAGACGCTGTTGCTGTTGGACGGACTGCCGGGCGGGGCGCTCATCGACTGTAAGGAGTACCCATGCCGGGGCGTGGACGAGCCCCCGGACGGTAAAGTGTTACGCGGTTCCCACGACGGTTTCATTGAGGCACTCGTGCCGAATATGGCGCTTCTGCGCCGCCGTATCCGCGACCCGCATTTGACGATGGAGGCACACCAAATCGGCGACCGCTCCCATACCGATATCATACTCTGTTACTTGGACGACAAAGTCAATAAGGACTTGCTGAAAGCCGTCCGGGAAAAACTCCACGCCGTCGACGTACACTCCATCACCCTCGGACAGGAGAGCGTCGCGGAAGTTCTGCGGCCCAAGCAGTGGTACAACCCCTTCCCGAAAGTCCGCTACACCGAACGCCCCGACAGCGCCTCGGCGAGTATCTTAGAGGGGAACATCGTCCTCATGGTCGACAATTCCCCGTCCGTTATGTTGCTTCCTACGACGTTCTTCGACTTCACGCAGGAAGCGAACGAGTTCTATTTCCCGCCCCTCGTGGGCACCTACCTTCGACTGTTGCGGATTATTGTCTTTGTGCTGTCGCTGTTTATTACGCCCTTCTGGTATCTGGCGGTCAGTCACCCGCAATTCCTCCCGGGCTGGCTGAACTTCCTCTCCGCCCCGGAGCCGGTATCGCTGAGTATGCTTTGGCAGTTGCTGGTCGTCGAATTTCTCATCGACGTGCTGAAACTGGCGTCCCTGAACACGCCCGACTCCCTGTCGAACTCCTTCTCCATGCTGGGGGCGCTGATTCTGGGAGATTTCGCCGTCCGTGCGGGCTGGCTCGGCCCGGAGGTACTCGTGTATATGGCGTTCGTCTCCGTGGCGGCCTTCGCCCAGCCGAGTTACGAGATGGGCTACGCCTTCAAACTGATACGGGTTTCGCTGTTACTCCTGACGGGCGCTTTCGATGTCTGGGGGTTCGTCGGGGGTATCGTCGGGTTCTTCGTACTCCTCGCCACGACAAAGCCCATGTTCGGCACGGGCTACCTGTACCCGCTGATTCCGTTCAACGCCAAAGCCCTGCGGCGGCTGTTCTTCCGCGTGCCCATCAGCCCCGATAACACCTGACACGCCTGTTTCGCCTCCTCCGTGCTCACGGGGAGGCTTTTTTGCTGACTTTGCCTCTCCGTCGTGCGGAAAGGTGTCACACACGCCCACGGAAACCGGTAGCGCACGAAAAAACCTTGCAATTCTCCGGAAATTTGCTATAGTAGGGAGGGAAAAAGGAGGCCGATTTATGATAGCGTTCAAACCTGTGACACAGCGCGACGCGGGGCGCCTGCGGCGCTACTACGCCGGGTGCGACTACGAACTGTGCGAGTATTCGCTGGGCACGAAATTAATGTGGCGCGCGAAACTCAAGCCCCAGTGGGCGGAAGTGGCGGGATGTCTGGTTATCCGGAACGAGGACGACGGGCACTGGGTATTCGATTACCCGGTCGCGGGGCCGGACGGCGACGAGGACGCCGCGTTATATGCCATTGAGCAGGAATGCCTTTCCAGCGGCGTACAGCCATGGATTACCGTCGTACCCGAGAGCAAGGCGGCCCATCTGCTGTCGCGCTACCCCTACGCGCGGGTGAGCAATATCCGCACATGGCAGGACTACCTCTACGACCCGCGCGACTTGCGCCTGTTCAGCGGGCGGCGCTACTCCGGACAACGCAACCATATGAAGAAATTCCGCGCGGCCTGTCCGGACGCCGTATTCCGTCCGCTGAGCCGTGCCGACTTCCCGGCTATCGAGCAGTTCTGGCGCGACTTCGAGGCCGAGTTCCCCAAAGGCGACAACGAGAAGGCCATCAGAGAGCTGTCCTACGCGAAAAAGATGATGAAACTTGTCAACAAGTCTTGGTTCGTCTCCGGGGGCTTCTTCGACGGCGCGAAACTTATCGCGCTGGCGCTGGCCGAGAAATGCGGCGGCACGCTGATTGTCCATATTGAAAAGGCGCTGTACTCCTACACGGGCGTCTACCCGGCATTCGTACAGGCCTTCGCGAACGCCTTCGGCGAGGACTGCCGCCTCATCAACCGCGAGGACGACGCCGCCGACCGTGGCCTCCGCACGTCCAAACTGCAATACTCCCCCGTCAAACTGGCCCCGAAATACTGCTTTGAGCCGCAGAACGAACTCCTGCGCCATGTCGACGCAATCCCGGAACTCAAGACGGCGCGCCTGACGCTCTCCGAAATCACCGAGGACGATATTCCCGCCTACAACAACCTCGTACTCGACGAGAATCGCAACCGTTGGTGGGGCTACGACGACGTAGCCGGACTGAAAGACCCGATAACCCCGCGCAGTTTCTACGACGTGGCGCGGCGCGACTTCGAGCGGCGTCTGGCCGCGAATTTCGCGGTGCGTCTGGACGGGCAGTTCATCGGGGAGGCGGTGCTGTACAACTTCGACTGCCGGGGGAGTGCCGAATTGGGCTGCCGCGTCAGCGCCGACTACGCCGGGCACGGCTACGGTACGGAGGCCTTCGCCGCCGTGGCGGAGTGGGGACTGTACAAAGTCCACCTCAGCCGGGTTGTCGCGAAATGCTTCAAGGAGAACAGCGCGTCTTACAAAATGCTGTCGTCCTGTATGCGCCGCGTGGCCGAGGACGAGACGTTCTTCTACTTTGAAAAACTGGTCTGACTTTCAGGAGGTGCCGCATGGACTTCGAGAAACTCATTGACTACCGCAACCGCTACAACCGTTTCAGCACGCGTATCGGAATCGTACTGGAGGAGTTGCGCACGGGCTACGCGCGGGCGCGCAAGACGGTGGAAGTGGACGACACGAACCCGCTCGGATACGCGCAGGGCGGCGTGTACTTCACTCTCGCCGACAGTGCCTGCGGTTCCGCCGCCTACACCTACGGTTACAAGACCGTCACGCTGGACGCGTCCTACCACTACTATCACGCGGCGCGCCCGGGCGACTTGCTCACCGCCGTCGCGACGGAACTGCACCACGGAAAGACAACCGCCGTCTTTGAAGTACGGATTACCGACCAGCGCGACACGCTCCTTGGAAGCGGTACCTTCACATTCTACCTGCTCCCGGAAAAACTGGAACTTCACTGACAAGAAGGGCCGTCCCATGGGACGGCCCGGAAATACGGTTACTTCTTCTTTTTGCCTGTCGCGGACTGCGCGGCGGGTTTTCTTTTGGGGGTATCCGGACTTTCGGCGTTGTCCGGCTGTGTATCGCCGGGGAGACTGCTTTCGGCTTCGTCGCGGGGAATGTTATCCGGCTTTGCGTTGCGGGAGGCCTTGCTTTCGGCGTTATCCGGCTTCGCGTTACGGGACACGTTGCCTTCGACGGTATCGGGCTTCGCGTTACGGGACACGTTGCCCTCGACGTTATCCGGCTTCGCGTTACGGGACACGTTGCCTTCGACGGTATCGGGCTTCGCGTTACGGG
>CAMHDB010000123.1 GCA_946183715.1 uncultured Oscillibacter sp. | reverse complement strand
GAGCTGACGAGAATCAGCAGGATAACGGGCGTGAAAAATTCCGCGGTGAGCAGTCCCGCCGCGAGGCCCTTCTGGGCCGTAATCAGCGCGACTTCGCCCCGGGTCATCATGCCGAGGCCGATTTTGACCGTATCGTTGCCCCGGAATCCGCAGACCCGCGCGCACAGTCCGCACCCGCAGACTTTGCCGAGTAAGGACAGCGCCACAAAGCACACGCTGAACGCCAACAGGCGCAAGTCCATAGCCGCGAAACTGGTCTTGAGGCCGATTCCCGTAAAGAACAGCGGCGCGAACACCATGTAGGAGCTGATGTCGACGCGGCGCTCGATGTATTTCGCGTCGCTGAGGTTGCACAGCACGACGCCCGCCACATACGCGCCCGTGATATCCGCGATACCGAACCAAGTTTCGGCCAGCCACGCCATCAGGAAGCAGTAGCAGAGGCTTACAATCGGCATGCGGCGCGTGTGGGTGTAGCGGTTGTCGAGCCACGAGAAGACGCGGTACACCAAAACCCCGCTCCCGAGCGCCAGCGCGAAAAACAGCGGTATCTTTAACAGGGTCATCATGCCGTCGCCGTCTCCGCCGCCCGACATGCCGAGTACGACCGTAAGCACGACGATTCCGATTACGTCGTCGATAATCGCCGCGCTGACAATCGTCGTGCCGACGGAGCCGTCGAGTTTGCCCATTTCCTTGAGCGCCGCCACCGTGATACTGACGGAAGTCGCCGACATGACAGTACCGACGAACAGGCCTTTCAGAATCTGCGCGCCGTAGAAGCCAAGGTACAGCGCCGTACCGAGCGCCAGCGGCACGAATACGCCCGCGCACGCGATGAGCGTCGCCTTCAGGCCCGTGCGGCGGAGTTCCTTCAGATTCGTGGCAAGTCCGGCCTCGAACATCAGCATAATGACGCCGATTTCCGCCATTTGCGCGAGGAAATCTGTCTGCTGCACGAGGCCGAGCAGCGCGGGGCCGACCAGAAGGCCCGCGACAATCTCCCCCACGACTTCCGGCGCGCCGATTCCGCGCGCCAGAATGCCGAATGCCTTCGCGGTAAAGAGCAGTAACGCAAGGTCCAGCAAAAAACGAATGTCCATGAAAAGGAAAGCGCCTCTTTTCACTGTAAGAGTTCATGGTAGACGTTCCAATCGTCCGCCGAAAACACGTTGAAAATGACCCGTTCTATCGTGGAATCGTGCGCGAGGAAGCCTTCTACAGTACGGAGCGCGACTTCGGCGGCCTGACGGCGCGGGAACCGGAAGACGCCCGTCGACACACAGCAGAACGCCACCGAACGGAGTTCGTATTCCGCCGCCAGCGTCAGGCAGGACTTGTAACAGTTCGCGAGGAGTTCCTTGTGCTGTCGGAGGAGGACGCCGTCGACAATCGGGCCGACGGTGTGGAGCACGTAGCGCGCGGGCAGATTGTAGGCGGGCGTAATTTTCGCCTGTCCGGTGGGCTCGGGGTGTCCCTGACGCGTCATGATGTCCTGACAGGCGAGGCGCAGCTGTACGCCGCTCATGGTGTGTATGATGTTGTCGATACAGCCATGACCGGGCACGAAACAGCCCAGCAGTTGACTGTTGGCCGCGTTCACGATGGCGTCACAGGCCAGCGTCGTAATGTCGCCGCGCCAGAGGTACAGTCGCGGGTTACGCGGCGACGGCGAAAGCGTCCGGCAGTCCGTGACGCCTTTTTCGGCGGTCATGTCCTGTAAAAGCGCGTCCTGTACCGACAGGAACTCGCCGGACGCGGCCTCCGGCGGGCGCACGTTGAACAGACCGCGCAAGAGTTGCCACTGCGCGCCGGGTTCGTCCGGCACGCCGCAGCCGCGGTACTCGGGCATTTCGTCCTCCAAGGCCCGAATCAGCCACGGCATACGCTCCTCCGGGCGCATGTCAGAGCGCCTCCCGGAGTTGTTGCAGGACTTCCCCGATGTCGGCGTCGATACACACGGAGCGCCCCGCGATATCGTCGGGCACCATCGCCTCCCCGTAGTTGACGCAGGCGTAGAACGCCGCCGGGTTTTCGTAGGTCATGCCCCAGAAGGGGTACTTGATAATCACGGGCGTATTGTAGCCCACGCCGAGTTCAAGGAACAGGATGGAGCGGCCCTCGTGGGATTTCAGGAAGGCGTGATAGCGTCCGGCGGCCTCGTGCCAGCCGTCGTCCTCGACAAAGGAATCGTCGGAACGGAGGTTCATGGCCACGGGCTTTCCGCAGTTCGGACAGCGCGGGACGAGTTCGGACGGAATGCGCATATCGCGCTGTCTCTCGAACATCTCCCGTATGACGCTTTCGTTGTCCCACGTCACCTGCCGGCACGGCTCCGAACACTGGAACAGTCCGTAGTCGCCCTGCGTGTAGAACAGGCGCTTCCTGTCGAATCCGGCCCGCTGGAAACAGTGGTCGACGTTGGTTGTCAGCACGAAGTAGTCCTTGTCTTTGACGAGTTCCAGTAAGGTCTCGTAGACGGGTTTGGGCGGGGCGGTGTAGCGGTTGAGCATGATGTAGCGGCTCCAGTAGGCCCAGTGCTCCTCGGCGGTGGGGAACGGGTAAAAGCCGCCGGTGTACATGTCCTCGAAGCCGTACTTCTCTCCGAAGTCGCGGAAGCACTGCTCGAAGCGCGCGCCGGAGTAGGTGAACCCCGCCGACGTGGACAGCCCCGCCCCCGCGCCGATAACCACGACTTTCACGCCCCGGAAGACGTTGGCGAAGCGCTCGATTGCCTCCGGTTCGATGTGTTTCGATTTCAAAGTCATGCGATTTCCCCCTGTGTCGAAAACAGCGGAACCGGACGGAATCCGGTCCCGCTGAGGCGTCGTCAGTCGGTGACGTAGGGCAGAAGCGCGATTTGACGGGCGCGCTTGATGGCCTCGGTCAACTGCCGCTGGTGCATGGCACAAGTGCCGGTCGTGCGGCGGGGCAGAATCTTGGAGCGCTCCGAAAGGAAACGCTTCAGCTTGTTACTGTCCTTGTAGTCAATCTGGGCGCACTTCTCGGCGCAGAACTGGCACACCTTGCGGCGGCGTCCGCGTCCGCCGGGTCTGCCGCCCGGCTTTCCTTCTCTGTCGTATGCCATAGGAAATACTCCTTTCGGGTCAAAATTCAGAACGGAAGGTCGCCGTCGTCGTCGGCGAGTTCGGCGAAGCCGGACGGCGCGGGGTCGGCGGCGGGAGTGGTATCGGCGGGCGTCTGGGCGGATTCCTCCGGGGCGGACGGGGCCGGATTGGCCGGCGGGGCGCTGTTGTCGTAGCCGCCGTAGCCGCCGGAATTGCCGTAGCCGGGGGCGGAACCGTAGCCGCCGTAGCCGCCCTGAGAACCGTAGCCGCCCGGGGAGGCAAAGCCGTTGGAGGAGCCGCCGTAGCCGCCGGACGAACTGCCATAGCCGCCGTAGCCGCCGTAGCCGGGGGCGGAGCCGTAGCCGCTCTGGGAGTTGCCGTAGCCGCCGTAGCCGCCCTGAGAACCGTAGCCGGGGTTGAAGTCGCCGTTATTGTTGGGGTTGTCGCGCTTGCTGTCGCCGAAGTAGATGAAATCCGCGACGATTTCCACGGACGTGCGCTTGTTGCCGTCGCGGTCCGTCCATTCCCTCGTCTGGAGGCGCCCGTCGACAACTATCATGCGGCCCTTGAAGAAGTAGCGGCTGGCGAACTCGGCGGTATTGCGCCACGCGACCACGTCGAAGAAGTCGGACTGCTTGGTGCCGTCCTGACTCTTGAAGTCCCGCTCCACCGCGATACGCATGGTTGTAATGGCGATGCCGGACTGCGTGCGGCGGAGTTCGGGGTCGCGAACCAGCCGCCCCATGACGTTTACTCTGTTTAGCATGAACCGCGCCCCCTCATTCGCCCTTGCAGACAATCAGGGAACGCATGACACCCTCCGTGATACGGAACACGCGGTCGAGCTCCTTCGGAAACTCCGGCCCGCTGGTAAAGGACATCAGGACGTAGTAGCCCTCGTTCTTGAAGTTGATGGGATAGGCCAGACGCCGGGTTCCCCACTCCTCCACCTCTACGGCGGAGCCGTGCTGCTCGGCGAGGTCGCGGAACTTTGCCACGGTGGCGGCGACGCCTTCTTCCCCCTGCGCCGGGTCTACGATATACACGACTTCGTAGTTTGCGGAAATCTTAGCCATAGTTGGCACCTCCTTTTGGACAGATGGCCCTTGCAGTCCCGCAAGGGCAAGGAGTCTGTGTAGACAGACAACTTGTTATTTTAGCGCCGCCCCACGGATTTGTCAAGCGTTTTTCGCGTTTATTTTCCTCTCCGGGTTGCCATTCGCGCCCGGACATGGTATACTCTCATGCAAATTCCGAAGAATGGCGGGCTTACTATGGACACTTCCCACTTTAGCGACATCCGCTCCATGCTGGGCGCTCTGGCGGAGGCCATGAACCTCATCAACGCCGACTTGGAGAACCACCACGAGCAGACCGCGTATCTATCCTATTTAATCGCCCGCGAGACGGGCATGGAGGAACGTCTGTGCATGCTGTGCGTGTACGCCGCCCTGCTCCACGACGTGGGCTCCATCCTCTACGACGAGCCGCGCGGCGTGCGCGACATCGAGCGCGAGGCGCACCGTATCGCGGGGCTGGGGGCGTCCATGCTCCGGGGGCTCCCCGCCTTCCGCCGCGTCGCCGACGTTATCGAATACTGCCAGTGCCCGTGGCAGAGTTTCGCGCGCTATCGCGCCCAAGCCGACGAGGAAACGCAGGCCCTTTTCCGCTGTTCGAGCGTGGTCTACCTCGCCGACCGGGTCGTGGTGTCGCTGGACGCCCGCCGCCCCGCGCTGACGCAGTCGCGCAGAATCCGGGAAATCGTGGCGTCCTGCCGCGGCACGCTCTTCTGTCCGGCGGCGTCCGACGCCTTCCTCCGCGTCAGCGAAAAGGAGTACGTCTGGCTGGACGTGCTGTTTAATCCGCGCTTCCTGCTGTTCTTTACGGGCGAAATCACGACCGTTTCCCTAGAGCGCGCCGTCGTGCTGACACAGCTGATGTCGCGCATTATCGACTTTCGCAGTGCCTTCACGGCGCGGCACTCGGCGGGCGTGGCGGCGTCGGCGGGGGCGCTGGCGGCGCTGGTCGGGATGTCGCGCGAGGAACGGCTGATGATGGAAATCGCCGGGAACCTCCACGACGTGGGAAAGCTGAAAGTCCCCCGGCGGATTCTGGAAAAGCCCGCGCCCCTCGACGACGAGGAGTTTAATATTGTCAAGGAGCACCCGTACTACACGCGCCTGATTTTAATGGGCGTCCGGGGCTTCGAGAAAATCGCCGACTGGGCGGCCTTCCACCATGAAAAGCTGAACGGCGGCGGGTATCCGTTCCACTTCGGGGCCGGAGAACTCGACACCGGCGCGCGGATTATGGCCGTGGCGGACGTATTCTCGGCCATCACGGAGGACAGGCCCTACCGCGCCGGAATGCCGAAAGAGAACAGTATCGCGGTACTGCGCGGCGACGCCGAACGCGGCGCGCTCGACCCGGCGCTCGTCGAACTGCTCTGCGGGCACTACGACGAAATCAACCGCCTGCGCGACAAAGCCTCCCATGTCGCGGGCACACACTATCAGGCGTCCAGAGCGACGACGGAAGCGGCCCCCGCTGTCACTAAGCCTCCCCCGTGAAAATGGGGGAGGCGGCTTGCGGGGGGCGTATTACTCGGCGTCGCCCTCGTAGGACTGCTGGGGGGCCTGACGAATCGAGAGGGAAATCTTCTGGCGCTCCTCGTCGATGTTCGTAATCTTCGCGTTGACGGTCTGGCCCTCGGACAGCTCGTCCTCCGGTTTTTCAACGCGGTGGTCGGCAATCTGCGAGATGTGAATCAGCCCGTCGACGCCCGGCACGACTTCCGCGAACGCCCCGAACGGCATGAGCTTGACAATCCGCACGGACGCCACGTCGCCGACGGCGTAGGTGTTGAGGAAGTCCTGCCACGGGTCGCGGTTGTGGTCCTTGACGCCCAAGGAAATCTTGCGGCG
>CAMHDB010000122.1 GCA_946183715.1 uncultured Oscillibacter sp. | reverse complement strand
GGGAGCGATTTGGCGGTGACGGGGCCAAGAATCATGTTGCAGATAATCTTGGCGGCGGCCTGCCGGGTCAAAGTCGCTTCGGGCTTGAAGGTTTCGTCCTCATAGCCCGCCATGACATCAATCGTCTGGATAACGTCAATGGCCTGTTTGGCGTACTGGGACAACTCGTCGGTGTCCGTGAAGGCGTCGGCTTCGGGTGTGGCGACAAACGTGCAAAGAGAGAGCGCCATCACGAGGGCCAGCGCCATGGAAATGAACTTCTTCATTGGGATTCCTCCTTTGACAGATTTGCCGTGGCCGGACGGGTTCGACCGTCGCGCGCGTCGCGTTCCCGGGGAGGACGGACGACATAGACGGCTCTAAGCCGTGGTAAGCGGCTCCGGACGCGTCCGGCGCGGCATAGTAAGAAGTTCCTTTGTGAATGCACGAAAGACTTCTTTCTGCCCCGGGTATCCGGAGGCGTCTTCCCCTGTAAGTCGTGGTGCCGGGGAGGAAAGAGGCCTTCTGTGCTTCACGTTTGGGATGATAACAGATTCCGAAGCGAAATGCAAGGGGTTTCCGGCACTTGTAATGAAAGTGTAACATTCCCTGAAAATACCGCATTTTTAACGGAATCGGGCATATGACATGGGTTTCCGGCTGTAAAAATCGCGTAACAGAGTAACAGAGGCGTTACAGACGGTAACGAAAGTTGGAAAAAAATAACGGCTTGGTGACAATTTTCGCCATGTCTTGGGCGGCTTGTCTGTGGAAAATCGCCATGGGGGCGGGAGACAGGAATCGTCCGCCACACGGAACGCCGTCCCCTTGCGCGTCAGCGCCGGGCGGCGGGAGGCCAAAACCCGGCGGCAATTCCTCTACTACCCGAAAATCAGGATTGTACTGGACGGGGAAACGTGGTATAATTCGGGGTGGAAAACAGGCACTATCCGGGAAAGAGAGGTGTTTTTTTTGAACTCAGTCGCGGACGTATGGGAGAACGTCCTAACACAAATGCGGGGTGCGCTCTCGGACACGACCATCAACACATGGTTCGACGAAATAGACCCCGTGGACATTCAGGGCAACACGCTAATTCTGCACTGCGGGAACGGGTTCAAGCGGGGCTATATCAAGTCCCTGTTCACGGAGAACATCCAAGAGGCCATGAAAAATCTGTTCTCGCGGGACTTCGACGTGAACGTGCTGGACGATGAGGAGTACCGCAAGTTTCAGGGCAAGGGCGCTGACACGTTCGGGGTACACACCAGCGAGCGCTTCACGTTTGACACGTTCGTGGTAGGGCCGTCGAACAAACTTGCGTGGGCGGCGTCGAAGTCGGTGGCGATGTACCCGACGCGGAACTACAACCCGCTGTTGATTTACGGGGAGTCGGGACTTGGCAAGACACACTTAATTTACGCCATAGCGAACGAAATTCACCAGAATTTCCCGCGCTACCACACGATTTACGTCAAGGGGGACGAGCTGGCCAACGAGCTTGTGGACGCGATACAGGCCGGGCGCATGGCCACGGCCGAAATGCGCGACAAGTACCGCAAGGCCGACGTACTGCTTGTGGACGACGTGCAGTTTATCGCCGGGAAGAAGCAGACGCAGGAGGAATTCTTTCACACGTTCAACAGTCTGTACGAATCGGGGCGGCAAATCGTGCTGACGAGCGACCGCCCGCCGCACGAAATCACGCTGTTGGAGGAACGTCTGCGGACGCGCTTCGAGTGGGGGCTGATAGTCGACGTGGAGCCGCCCGACTTCGAGACGCGCGTGGCGATAATCCGCTCCAAGGCGGCAAGCCTCGGGATTACGTTCCCGGACACGGTGTCCTCCTATATCGCGGAGAACGTCACGTCGAACGTCCGGCAGTTGGAGGGCACGGTCAACAAGGTGCTCGCCTACCGGGACCTGCTCGACGACAACACCGACAAGGCGACCGTCCGCCGGGCCATGCAGGACATTTTGAAGCAGACGACGGCGGAGTACGTGCCGACGCCGCAACGGATTATACAGTACGTCAGCCACTGCTACGACCTCGCGCCGGACGTGGTGACGGGGCAGTCGCGCAACCGCAACGCGGCCACGGCGCGGCAGGTGGCGATGTACCTGATACGCACGATGACGAATCTGTCGCAGGACGAGATAGGCCAGCGCTTCAACGGGCGCGACCACTCGACGGTGATTTACTCGCTCCGGCAGACGGAGGTCAGGATGCGGCAGGACCCGGCCTTCGCGAACACGGTGCGGGAAATCAAGACGAACATGCTTTCGGAGTTCGACGCCGAACGGCAGGGGGCGCTTTAAATCATGAAACAGGCAATCGAAAAAAGTTGCGAAAACCGCGAAAGTCCAAAAAACGGGCAAAAACGCGTCCCGACGGAATTTGCAACTTTTCGGACAAATTCGGGGGGTCGATTTTGAGGGGTCTAGTAAAGAAGTTTTTCTACTTTTCCACAAAAAAAATGTGGAATGTGGAATAAAAACCTGTGGAAAACTTTTTAGTAAAGAAGTTTTCCACATTTTCCACAAACTTTCCACATGCCAATGTGGAAAACGGATGTGTCAACCATGCGGGTTTGAGGCAGTTTTCCACATTTTCCACATGCCTACTACTACTACTAATTTAACATTCATTCCTCTCCCAAGACCCCGCTTTTTTTGAAAAATCGCCTCCCGCGGCCCTTCCCCTTTTTTTTCTTTACAAAACAAAACATTCCGGAGGGTTTCACCATGATTTCTTTTTTTTGTGAAAAAGTGCTGTTGCAAAGCGCAATCAATCTGACAAGCCGTGCCGTCTCTCCCAAGAGTTCCATCCCCGCCCTCGAGGGCCTGCTTCTGATTGCCGACAATGGAATCGCTCTTGCGGGCTACAACACGAACACGGGCATTCGCTCCGCGTTCCCCGCCGAGGTACAGGAGAAAGGCAGGGTAGTTTTGTCCGCGCGGCTGTTCGGCGACATCGTGCGGCGCATGCCCGACGACGTGATTCACCTCACCGTCGCCGACAACCTCTCCGTGCGCATGACCTGCGGCGACGCCGACTTTGAAATCGCCGGACTTGACGCCGCCGACTTTCCCGAACTGCCGAATGTGGAAGAAGAATCCTCCCTCTCCATCCGGCAGAGCCTCTTCCGGGAGATGATTGACGAGACAGTGTTTTCCGTCTCGACGAACGAGGCGCGGCCCGTGCATACCGGGGCGCTGTTCGAAACCGAGGGCGGACGGCTGACCATGGTCGCCGTCGACGGCTTCCGGCTGGCCCTGCGCCGGGAGGAGCTGCTGTCGGGTGCGGGCGGGAATCTGTCGTTCATCGTGCCGGGCGCGGCGCTCAACGAGGTGAAGAACATCTGCGCCGACACCGACGAGCCCGCCGCGATTACCGTCGGAAAGCGGCACATCCTCTTTGAAATCGGCGACACCGAGCTGATTTGCCGCCGTCTGGAGGGCGAGTTTCTCAATTACCGCACGGCCATTCCCCGCGAAAACCCCCTGCGCGTCACCGTACAGTGCCGCGATTTGCTCAACAGCCTAGACCGGGTGTCCGTCGTGATTTCCGAAAAGCTCAAGGCGCCTGTACGGTGCCGCTTTGAGCGCGACCGGGTGTTCCTGTCGGCGAGAACCGGGAGCGGGGAGGCCCGGGACGTGTGTCCGACCGCCGGGGACGGGAACAACCTCGAAATCGGCTTCAACAACCGCTACCTGATAGACGCCCTCCGCCACGCCCCCGCCGACGAAGTCGAAATACAGCTCAACACGGGCGTCTCCCCCGCCATCGTCGTCCCGACGGACGGAACCGACAACTTTCTCTACATGGTTCTCCCCGTCCGCCTGCGGGCCTGACAAGTTTTCCACAAAGTTTGAAAGATTGTGGAGAACTCCCGCGCGCGTCCGAATGAAAGCCTGATTCGGTTTTCCACAATTGGCGAAAAAGTGTGGAAACTCTCCCGGAAACCTCCCGTTACACGCTTTTCCCGTCCGTAAAAGAATGTGAAAACCTTCCGGCTTTCCCTGCCCGGCGCAAGTTTTCCACAACGCTTGAAAGATTGTGGAAAACTCCCCGGCTTTCCCTCCCGGACTGACGGAAAGCCCGCGCCGCACGACCGGACTTTTCCCGGACGTTACTTGCAAAAGTTTTCCACAATGTCTGAAAAGTTGTGGAAAACGCCGTTTCCCAGCGAAAGGAGCCTCTATGAACACTGAAACTGTCCGTATCCACACCGACTACATCACCCTCCAAGAGCTGTTGAAGCTCACCGGGGCCGTCGACACCGGGGGCGAGGCCAAAGTCCGTATCCAGAACGGCGAGGCCGCCGTCAACGGCGAACCCTGTACCCAGCGCGGGAGGAAACTCCGCCCCGGCGATACCGTCTCATTCGACAGCCGCCACTTTACCGTAGGTCATGGAAGTTAAAAGCCTCCGTTTGAGCCATTTCCGCAACTATTCCGCCACGGAAACCGCGTTCGACCCCTCGTGTAATATCCTCGTCGGGCCGAACGCCCAAGGCAAGACGAACCTTTTGGAGGCTATCGTCTGCCTCTCCGGCATGCGGCCCCCCCGCGCCCGCGCCGAGCGCGACTTGATACGGTTCGACGCCCAGAACGCCGCGATTTCCGCGCAAATCCGCGCCCGGGAACGCGTCCACAACGTCGAAATCTGTCTTTCGCGCGCCGGACGCCGAAGAATGTCCGTCAACGGCGTACCCGCCAAAACCGCCGCCGTGCTCCGCGAACTGTTCCACGCCGTGCTGTTCCGCCCCGAAGACTTACTGCTCATCCGCGACGGCCCCGCCGCAAGACGGCGCTTCCTTGACGCCGCCCTCTGCCAAATCCGCCCCCGCTACGCCGCCGCCCTCGCGGCCTACCAGCGCGCCCTCGCCCAAAAGGCGCGTATCCTCCGCGACGCCGAAAACTATCCCGGCCTCCTCCGCGCCCTCCCCGACTTCAGCGCCCAACTCGTACAACACGGCGCCGTACTCGTCCGCTACCGCGCCCGGTATGTGGAACGCCTCCGCGAGTACGCCGCCCGACATCACGCCGCCTGTTCCGGCGGAGACGAAACTTTGTCCGTGTCCTACCGGACTGTTTCCACGGTCTCCGACCCCGCCGCCCCCGAAGAAGTCCTCCGCGGACAGTTACAGGCCCATATGGATACGCATTCCCGCGCCGAAACCGCCGCGCGGCAGTGCCTGTCGGGGCCCCACAAGGACGACTTGGACGTGGAAATCGACGGTCGCGACGCCCGCGTCTGGGCCTCACAGGGACAGACGCGTACCGCCGCGCTGGCGCTCAAACTCGCCGAGCGCGAACTCCTACGCAACGCCGCCGGGGAGTACCCCGTACTCCTCCTCGACGACGTGCTCAGCGAACTGGACCCCGTGCGGCAGGCCTACGTCCTCCGCGAAATCGACGGCGGACAGCGTTTCCTGACCTGTTGCGAAGAAGACCGCCTCGACGGCATGCCCCCCGGGCAGATTTTCCGCGTCCACGGCGGAACCCTCGCAAACGGCCTGTAAGCGACGTTTCGCCGGAGAGTATCCGGATACCGCCCGCGCCGGAAACGACGCCGCAGGCCCCTCAAAACGCCGCACAGGCTGTTTTCGCCGATTGCAGTCCGCTCCCGCAGGCGCGGAAAATTTCCGTCCGCCGGAAACCCCGACCGCGCAAAGTCCCACAGGTTTCCCGGATTGAGGAAAACTCCCCAGTCCGCCGGAAGGCCCATAAACGGCCCTGTAAGCGACGTTTCGCCGGGAGTATCCGGGACACCGCCCGCGCCGGAAACGACGCCGCAGGCCCCTCAAAACGCCGCACAGGCTGTCTTACACCGGACGGCCCGCGCAGGCTATCCAGCAACCCGTCTCACACCGGAAGGAAGTGATTCTCGTGTCGTCCCTAGGCATCCGCTACCTCTGGCAGGACAGACGCCGCTATTTCGGACTGCCCCTCAGCTTTACCCGCTACCGCCTCAGTGAAGACCGCCTGTTTATCGAAACCGGCGTCATCCGCTTTCAGGAGGAGGAAATCATGCTCTACAAAATCCAAGACCTCCACCTGTCCA
>CAMHDB010000121.1 GCA_946183715.1 uncultured Oscillibacter sp. | reverse complement strand
ATGGCGATAAAGTTCATGGGGTCGCTCATGGCGAGGTAGAGTTCGTCCTTGACCATGCGCACGGGCACCACCTGATACTGCCGCGCCAGATTCTTCGGCATGGCCTGCGCGAGTTCGGTCGGAATCGCGTAGCGCGTCAGGTCGATGAACTCGATACCCAACTGCATCTGCATGGCCTCAATGAGCTGTGTCTCCGTGATGATTCCGTTGGAGATAAGCACCGTTCCGAGACGTTCACGGGTACCCTTTTGGAGCGCAAGCCCCTGTTGTAATTCCTCTTCCGTCAGCGTGCCCGCCGCCAGCAGAAGTTCGCCCAGTCTTTTGTATTTTGCCATAGTGCGCCTCTTTCCATCATTCGACAAAGTTCTGATTTAAGAACAGGCCCCTGTCCGGGCCTGTCAATACGAAAACTTATTTTATAATCATACACCCTTTCGCGTCGAAAAGCAAGTCCCGGGAAAATATGGTAAACGACTTCCTGTCAGGTAGTTTTTGGTACAAGATTCGGGGAAAATCCGCTTTTACGGAACATTTCCGGTCAAAATAGACGGAAAGCGAAAACCCGGCGCCGAAAATTTACAGTTTCGTCACAATTTCTTTTTCATGAAGCGCCGGAAAGCGCATATTCTCATAGTATCGGAGGTGACAGCGTTTGAAAGGCCAATCGTGGAAAACGTATCTGGGATGGGTGCTGTTTACGGAGGCAGTCGGGGGACTGTCGGCCCTGTTGACGCGCGCGGGCGTGCGCTATTTCAACGAGGCGGTCGTACAGCCGCCGTTTTCGCCGCCGGGTATCGTGTTCCCGGTCGCGTGGGCGGTGCTCTACCTGCTGATGGGAATCGGCGCGGCGCGGGTGTACCTGTCGCCCGCGTCCCGGGCGCGCTCGCGGAGTTTGTTCCTGTACCTGCTGCAACTGGCGTTCAACTTCCTTTGGAGCGTGATTTTCTTCAATTTCCGGGCCTACGCGTTCGCGCTACTCTGGCTCTGCGCGCTCTGGCTCCTGATACTCGCGATGACATTGGCTTTCCGGCGCGTCGATTCCCTCGCGGCGCGCTTGCAAGTCCCCTATCTGCTGTGGGTACTGTTCGCGGGCTACCTCAACGCCGGCGTGTGGCTCCTGAACCGCTAAAGCGACGCCCTCCCCGTGACAGGGAGGGCGTTGTACAGTGTTTCGCGTTTACAGTCCGGCGAAGGCCATGAGGGCCATAGAAATCAGCGCGGCGGTGAGCAGGTACGCGGGCAGTCCGCGCACACAGGCCGGGAGGGCGTCGGCGTCCATGCGGGCCTGAATGGCGGTCATGCACGCCAGCGACGCCGCGAACAGTACGGACGCCCCCAGCGCCGAGAGCAGATTCCCGGCGAAGTCGTAGCCCGCGCTGAGGCCCTGTACCAGCGCGCCGAGTACGGCGGCGTTGAGCGCCACGAGGGGCCAGTTGGTTTCTAGGAACGCCGCGCGCGCCCCGTTACTGTTCCGCGCGAGGCGTCCGAGGAGCGCCGCGCACCCCGACGCCGCGAGTAAGCACAGCGGCACCCGGGCCGATTCGAGGCCCAGCGGCGCGAGTACGGCGTAGTAGAGCGCGTAGGACAGCACGCACGCGCACAGCGTGACGGCGACCGTCATGACACCCATACAGGCCGCGCGGGTGAGTTTCGAGAGCGTGTCGCCGTCGTCCCGGGAGAGGGTCATGTCGTTGACGAGCGCGGCGGCGACCGCGCCGATAAGATACTCCGTCATGATTTAGCCTCCTTTCCGGGATTGTCGAGGGGGCAGTCCGGCGGCTTTGGCGGCCATCAACACGAAAGCCAGCGTCAGGAACGCGCCCGGGACGCCGTGGAAAAACGCGGGGGCCTCCATGTAGTCGGGCAGGACTTGCGCGCCGAGGAGAGTCCCGGCCCCGAGGAACTCCCGCAACAGGCCCGTAACGCACAGTACAGCCACGTACCCCACCGCCGGAATACACAGCGCGGAGGCGTCCTTCCCGGAGGCGATTCTGTCCAGCCCGACGCATTGCAGGGCCGTCAGGGGCACATACAGCCCGATGGAGGCGTACTGCACGGGGAAGTAGGCCTCGACGAGCAGGGCGGCGATTCCCGCCAGCGCGGCGGCGGTTGTAAACAGGGCTACGACACGCGCCCAGCCGTTGACCACGCCGCGCAACAGATACAGAATGACGCTTGTCAGCGCGAATATCGCGACCGCCGACAGCCCCAGCAGAAGCCCGGCCCAGAAGCTGTCACAGCCCGCCAGCGCCGGACACGTCCCCAGCAGAAACAGCGCGGAGACGGGAATCCGGCACGGTTGGTTCCATACGTTCATACAACAATCTCCCTCCGTTTCAGTCCATCATGTCGCCGTAGGCGATGTGGAAGTCTATAGCGGCGTTGACGGCGTTCACGACGGCGGTCGAGGAAATCGTAGCGCCGGAGGCGGCGTCGATGTCGCTTCCGAGCGTCAGCGTACCCGCCGGAATGCCGACAAACTGTCCTGTAAAGGCGTCCTCCTCCACTTTCATGCCGATTCCGGGCGTCTCGTTGAGTTCGGAATACAGAATGCCGTTGAGGGTGCCGTCGGGCAGGAAGCCCACCGACAGCGTAATCGGGCCGTCGCGCCCGTCCATCGTGCGCACGGTGACGACGTGTCCGGCGGACGCGCCCACCGCGTCCGTACCCGAAACCGCCTCCTGAATGACAGCGTTCCCGAAGCCCGAACCCCATGCCGCGCCGTTGAGGCCTTCAATCGCTTTCGCGGTCTCGCCCGGGATGCTGAAATCAACCGCTTCCGGCAGGAGTACGCGGTAGGCCGTGAGATTCTCGGAGAGCTGACGCTGTTCGACAACCCCGGCGGTCACGCCCGCGACGCCCCGCAGAAGTCCGACGGACACGGCGAGTACGCAGACCACCGCGCACACGGGCGGGAGCAGGGCCTTCCGGTCGAAGGTAAACGGCGCGTCGGCGGCGCTGTCGCGGTAGGCGAAGGGTTTCGGAATCACGAGTTCGTCAATCAGGGGGACACAGATATTAGAGAGAATCACGGCGTAGCTGACGGAGTCGGCGGAACTCCCGAACGCCCGGAAGAACGCGCTCAACAGGCCGACGAGACAGCCGTAGAGGAGCTGACCGGGGGCCGTGACGGGGGATGTCACGGGGTCGGTCGCCATGAAGAACGCCGCCATAAACACGCCGCCGCTGACCATATGGAGGCACAGCAGGGGCAGGTCGAAGCCGTCGCCGCCGAACAGGCCCATAAACACCGCGAAGCTGACGAGAATCGAAACGGGAATCCTCCAAGGAATCGCGTCGATGACCCACAGGTACAGCCCTCCCAGCAGGAGCGCGAACGCGGAACAGCCTAACACGCCCCCGGCGTGTCCGGTAAAGACCTGTACGAGATTGACGGCGGCCCCGGAATCGAGTTGCGCCAGCGGGGTCGCGCCGCTCACGCCGTCTACGGCGTAGTTCGTCATGGCACTGCCGAACGAGAGGAGCAGGAAACAGCGCCCGCCTAACGCGGGGTTCATGAAGTTCTTGCCCAGCCCGCCGAAGAGGCATTTCACGACCAGAATCGCGAATACGGAGCCGATATAGGGCACGTAGAGCGGCACCGACGCCGGAATGCAAAGCGCTAACAGCAGTCCGGTCAGTACGGCGCTCCCGTCGTAGAGGGTATTCCCGCGCCCGGTGAGGTAGTCGAACACGAACTCGGTCAGCACGGCGGACGCCACGCTCATGAGTACGACAAAGAGCGCGTGTACGCCGAAATGCCAGATTCCGAACAGCGTCGCGGGCATGAGGGCGAGAATCACGTCGTACATGACCTGCCCCGTACTCAGCGGACTGCGTATGTGCGGGCTTGACGAGACGTTATAGGAAACGGAAGGGTTCATTTCGCGCCACCTCCCTGTTGCGCCGCGCGGCGGGCCTCCAGAATGGCCCCCTTGGCGTCCTTAAACAACTGCATCAGCGGGCGTTTCGCCGGGCAGACGTAGGTACACGAGCCGCACGAGATACATTCCAGCCCGTAGAGGCGGTTTTCGTACTTTTGATAATCCTTACGCTCCGCCGCGACGCCCATCATCTGCGGAGTAAGACCCATCGGGCAGACTTCGTTACAGCGCCCGCAACGGATACACGCCGTGAGCTTGCGTTCCGATTCCTCCGCGCCGTCGACGGTAAGCAGTGTCAGGGCGTTGCTTGCCTTCTGTACGGGCACGTCCAAATCCGGCAGGGCGATTCCCATCATAGCGCCGCCCGCAATCGCCTTGCGGACTTCCGCGCCCTCGACGAGACCTCCCGCCGCTTCGAGCAGTTCCCGGAACGGCGTCCCCACCCGGACTATGAAGTTACTCGGGTTTCTGACCGCCGGACCCGTCACCGTGACGGCGCGCCGAATCAGGGGCGTCGCGAGGCAGACCGCCTCGTAAATGGCGTAGACCGTCGACACGTTGTCGACAATGCACCCGGCTTCGGCGGGAAGCTGGCTCATTTTCGTGTCTTTCCCGGCGACAACTTTAATTATCGACTTTTCGCCGCCCTGCGGGTACTTCGTCGGCGCGGGCTGTACGCGGATGTTCTTCGACATGGCCGCCGCTTCCGTCATGGCCGCTATGGCCTCGGGCTTGTTGCGCTCGATGACAATCACGCCCTGCGCCTTCGGGAACAGCGACAGGATGACTTCCAGTCCCGTGACGATTTCCCCGGCGTGGGTTCTCATGAGCTGGTCGTCGCAGGTGATGTACGGCTCGCACTCCGCCCCGTTGACAATCACGTACTCGATACCGTCGGGGTTCTTGGGTTCCAGCTTGACGGGCGTCGGGAACGACGCGCCGCCCATGCCCACAATCCCGGCGTCGCGGATTCTCTGCAAAATCGTCTCCCGGTTCATGTTCCGGAAGTCGGCCTTCGCGCCCATGCCCTTGACGGTACGGAATTTCCCGTCGCTCTCGACGACCACGCACTCCACGAGATTCCCCATGACGGTACGCCGCTTCTCAATGGCCTTGACTGTCCCGGAGCAGGAGCTGTGAATGTTGGAGGACACGTAACCGTCCTGCTGGGCGATGACCTGTCCGGCGAGAACTCTGTCGCCCACGCTGACCGCCACTTTGGCGGGTTTCCCGATGTGCTGGGATACGGGGAAGACAAGTTCCCCTTTCGGCTCGTACACCGTCAGGGCCGCGTCTCGGGAGTACGCTTTGCCGTCGTCCGGGTGTACGCCGCCGCGAAATGTACGCTCTATCATAAGCCCTCTCTTTTCTTTTCACTCACATGGCGGAGAGAACCAGCGCCGCGTGACGCCCGAAAGTCATACTGCGCCCGCAGGCAAGGCCCGTAAAGAGATTGGGGTAGTTGTTGGCGAAGAAGCCGCCGGAGCAGTCGCCCGCCGCGTACAGGCCCTCGATAACCGTGCCGTCCTCGCGGAGTACCTGCATGTCGGTGTTGATACGCACGCCGTCGAGCGTCGTCAGGTGCCACGCGGCGGTACGCACGCCGTAGTACGGGGCCTGATTGACCGGAGTCAGGCGGTGGGGGGCCTTGCCGAAATCCTCGTCCTTGCCCTGCATGCACAGTACGTTGTAGCGCTGTACGGTGTTGATGAAGGTCTCGGCGGGGATGTTCAATTTCTCGGCGAGTTCCTGCAAGGTGTCGGCCTTCTGGATGTAGCCTTTTTCAATGAGTTCCTCGTTGGACTTCCAGCAGTCGTCGTAGTAGCGGTTCGGGGGCGCGCCGTTGTCGAAGTCCCACAGGCGGCAGCAGCCGACCTCTTGGAATCGCTCGGTGTACTCCTTGTTGTTGGCGTCGAAGATGTCGCAGTAGGTGTGGTAGGGCTGCATCATCATGGAGTGCAGCATAAACTCGTAGGGGCCCGACTCGTTACAGAAGCGCTCGCCCTTGAGGTTGACTTTCAAGAAGGGCTGTTCGCCGAACCAGAACCACTCGCCGGAGGTATCCGCGCCGGCGGTCTCGTCGGGCTTGACGCAACAGCGGTTGAACATCATGGAAGTATGGATGGGGTCAAACTCCGCGCCCGCCCAGAGCATGGCCTTAATGCCGGAGCCGTCGCAACGGGAGCCGATACGGCACTGCACTTTCATTTTCTGCGTCATGGGCTGTAGCGCGTTCATCATGG
>CAMHDB010000120.1 GCA_946183715.1 uncultured Oscillibacter sp. | reverse complement strand
TCCAGACGCAATGCACTGACGAGTAGTCGAACTCGATACCCTGTCCGATACGGATAGGCCCGGAACCCAGTACCATAATGACGGGCTTGCCCGAACGCGGAAAGCTCCGGCTCTCACAGACTTTATCGAACGACGAGTAGAAGTACGGGGTCTCGGCGTCGAACTCCGCGCCGCAGGTGTCGACCATCTTGTAGACGGCGCTCTTGGGGGCTTCGGGGAGTTTGGCCGCGCCCGTCAGACGTAAAAGCGTCGTGTCGGGGTAGCCTAGGCGTTTGCCCTCCTCGTACTGCTCTACGGTCAGCGTCCCCGGCGTCAGGGACTGCTCGAACTCCGCCAGCTTCTTGATTTTCGACACAAACCAGCGGTCGATTTTCGTTATCTTGTAGATTTCGTCCACGGAGACGCCCTTTTTGAGCGCCTCGAAAATCGTGAACAGTCGGTGGTCGTCGACGCGTTCCAGACGCTCCCGGACGGGGATTTCCTCGTCGTCGGCCTGACGGTTGAGGGTGTCCATGCCGATTTCCGCGCCGCGCACCGCCTTCATGAGCGCCATTTCAAAGCTCGGCGCAATCGACATGACTTCGCCCGTCGCCTTCATGCGCGTGCCCAGTTTCCGCGACGCGTCCGCGAACTTGTCAAAGGGCCACTTCGGCATTTTGCACACGATGTAGTCTACGGTCGGCTCGAAACAGGCGCAGGTCTTGCCCGTGATGTCGTTCTTGATTTCGTCCAGCGTGTAGCCGAGGGCGATTTTGGTCGTAATTTTCGCTATCGGGTATCCGGTGGCCTTCGAGGCCAGCGCCGACGAACGCGACACGCGTGGGTTTACTTCGATAACCGCGTACTCGAAACTGTCGGGGTTGAGGGCCAGCTGGCAGTTACAGCCGCCGACAACGCCCAAATGCGCGACGATTTCCAATGCCGCCGTGCGCAACATCTGAAATTCGCGGTTTGCCAATGTCTGCGCCGGGGCCACAACGATGGAATCGCCCGTGTGAATGCCCACGGGGTCGACGTTCTCCATGGAGCAAATCGCAATCACGTTGCCCACGCCGTCGCGCATGGTCTCGAACTCGATTTCCTTCCAGCCGAAAATCGCCCGTTCAATCAGAATCTGCCGTATCGGGGAGGCGTCGAGGCCGATATGCGCGATGGTGCGCAATTCGTCGGGGGAGTGGGCCGCGCCGCCGCCCGTACCGCCCAGCGTGAACGCCGGACGCACAATGACCGGGTATCCAATCCGCTCCGCGACTTCCAGCGCGCCGTCAACCGTGCTTGCGATATCCGACGCCACGACGGGCTGTCCGATTTCCGCCATAGCTTCCTTGAACAGTTCGCGGTCTTCGGCCTTGGAAATCGCCGCCGCGTTTGTGCCCAGCAGGCGCACGCCGTTCGCCTCCAGAAAGCCTTCCTTGTCCAGTTGCATTGCCATAGTAAGTCCGGTCTGTCCGCCCAGAGAGGCAAGCATACTGTCGGGCCGCTCCTTCTTGATAATGCGCCGGATGGATTCCAGCGTCAGCGGCTCCAGATAAATCGCGTCGGCCATTGCTTGGTCGGTCATAATCGTGGCGGGGTTGGAGTTGCACAGCACGACTTCCACTCCGGCCTCTTTCAAGACCCGGCATGCCTGCGTCCCGGCGTAGTCGAACTCCGCCGCCTGTCCGATGACAATCGGCCCCGAGCCGATAACGAGTACCTTCCGAATGCTCTTATCCAACGGCATTACCGCGCACCGCCTTTCGTACCGCTGACGTAAGTCCCGCCGATGTATGCCCCGCCATTCATGAGCGCGGCGAACTTCTCAAACAAAAACTTGGTGTCGCCGGGGCCGCCGTGGGCCTCCGGGTGGAACTGCACCGTAAATGCGCCCAAGTCGGGGTAGTCCATGCCCTCACAGGTTCCGTCGTTGGCGTTGACGAACGACACGCGCCCGGCCTTGACGCTCCCGGCGTCGACGGCGTAGCCGTGGTTCTGACTGGTGATGTACGTCCGCGCCACGGACTGCCCGTCGGCGGTCTCGCGCACGGGCTGATTCGCGCCCCGGTGGCCGTACTTCAGTTTATACGTGCGCCCTCCGGCGGCCAGCGCCGTCAACTGGTGTCCGAGGCAGATACCGAAAATCGGGATTTTCCCCAGCAGTTTCCGTATCTGCTCGATTTCCCACACGTTTTCGGCGGGGTCGCCGGGGCCGTTCGACAGCATGACGCCGTCGGGGCGCAAGTTCAGCACGTCCTCCGCCGACGCCGACGCCGGGAGTACGGTCACTTCACAGCCCTGACGCTGTAGCTCCCGCGCAATGCTCCGTTTCGCGCCGTAGTCCATGAGCGCGACGCGGAAGCGCTGTTGTCCTTCCGCAGGGCGTACCGACATCTCCGCGCAGGTCACGCCGCGCACGGCACCCGTAATCCGGTAGCCGCGCACCGCCGACAGGTCGGCGGGAGGCGTATCGCAAATCGCGGCGTTCATGACGCCGTTGTCCCGGATGATACGCGTCAGCTCGCGGGTGTCCAGTCCGCACAGGGCCGGGACGCCCTGTTCTTTTAGATACGTGTCAAGGTCGCAGTCCGTGCGGAAGTTGGACGGCGCGTCGCAGAACTCCCGCACGACGTAGCCTTTGACCGCGCAGGCCCCCTCGAAGTCCGCCCGCATGACGCCGTAGTTGCCAATCAGCGGATACGTCTGCATGACAATCTGTCCGGCGTAGCTGGGGTCGGTCAGGGTCTCGACGTAGCCCACGACGCCCGTCGTGAACACGAGTTCCCCCACGGTATCGGCCTCCGCGCCGAACCGGAAGCCCTCAAAAGTTTGTCCGTCCTCCAGAACCAGCCAGCCCTTTTTCATACGATTCCCTCCTCCTATCGGGTTTTCCCCATTATTATAGGGATTTTTCCGTGACAGTCAACCGTTCTTTCGATTCCATTTCCCGTCATTTTCCACAGATTTGACCGGAAATCCCGTCCGGAATGTCGACGCGCGCCCCGCTGTCACAGGAAAAGGGCCGCCGGGGGAGTTCCAAAAACGTTTCCGACCGTCCCCGCGCCACGGGTTGACACGGGGGCATTTTTTTCATAAAATAAAAGCTGGGGGGCGTTCCCGGAATAACGGCACAGGCCGAAACGGAGGTGGCGATTTTGTTTGAACTGGATTCCAACCGCCCGGAGCTCGTCAAGACGATTGAGGAGCTTGTAGAGCAGAAGCGCTACGCGGAATTGCGCGACAAACTCTCCCCGTTGGAGGCGGCGGACATCGCGTCTATATGCGGAGACCTTCCCGAAGAACGGATTCCGCTTGTTTTCCGGCTGTTGCCGAAGGAACTCGCGGCGGAGGTGTTCGTAGAGCTTGATTCCGACCAGCAGGAATTGCTCATACGCGGCTTTTCCAATACCGAACTGAAAGAAGTCCTCGACGAACTCTATCTCGACGACACCGTAGACATCGTGGAGGAAATGCCCGCCGGGGTCGTCAAGCGCATTCTACAGCATTCCGACCCCGACACCCGGAAGCGTATCAACGACATCCTCAAGTACCCGGAAGACTCGGCGGGGAGTATCATGACAACGGAGTTTGTCGACCTCATCGCCACCATGACCGTAGAGGACGCGCTGAAGCGCATTCGCCGCACGGGCCCCGACAAGGAGACGATTAACGTCTGCTACGTCATCGACGAGGGGCGGCACCTCATGGGCATGCTGACTATCCGGACAATTCTGCTCGCCGAAGAGGACGATATTATAGGCGACATCATGGAGCGGAATTTCATCTACGTGCGGACGCTCGACGACCAAGAGGCCGTCGCGCGGGCGCTGAGCCGCTACGACTTCCTCGCGCTCCCCGTCGTCGACAAGGAAGAGCGCCTCGTCGGCATTGTCACCGTAGACGACGCCATCGACGTATTGCAGGAGGAGACCACGGAGGATATCGAAAAAATGGCCGCGATTCTCCCGTCCGACAAGCCCTATCTGAAAACGGGCGTGTTCGAGACGTTCCGCTCGCGTATTCCGTGGCTGTTGCTCCTGATGGTCTCCGCGACGTTCACGGGGCAGATTATCGCCGGATTCGAGGACGCCTTGGCGGCTGTCACCGTCCTGACGGCCTATATCCCCATGCTGATGGACACGGGCGGGAATTGCGGTTCCCAGTCGAGCGTATCCGTGATTCGCGGAATCTCGCTGAACGAAATCGAGTTTTCCGACTTGGGGAAAGTAGTCTGGAAGGAAATCCGCGTGGCGGTGGTCTGCGGCGCGACTTTGGCCGTGTGCAATTTCGTCAAACTCATGCTGATTGACCATTTCCTGTTCGGGAATCTGTCGGTGACGCCGCTCGTCTCGGCGGTGATTTGCCTGACGATGGTCTGTACGGTATTCTGCGCGAAACTCGTGGGCTGTACGCTCCCCATGCTCGCGAAACGCGTCGGCTTTGACCCCGCCGTCATGGCCTCCCCGTTTATTACGACTATCGTCGACGCCATTTCGCTCTTTATCTACTTCCGCATTGCCACGGCCTTACTCCATGTGTGAACAAAGCGCCCCGTCCGGCGTACCGGGCGGGGCGTTTCGCTTATTTCAGATTGGCCTTGGCAAAGTACATTTCTTCCTCGCGGATGACGTGCGCTTTAATCAGGTTCGTCGCGACGCTCCGCCCCAGCGGCACCCCGGCGGTAATCACGACTGTTTCGCCGTCCTTGGCGATACCCTCTTTCAGCGCGATTTCCGACGACAGCGAGAAAATACGGTCGGTGGAGTTGACTTCGCCCGTCAGGAACGGAATCACGCCCCACGAGAGCGACATCTGCCGGCGCACTTTCTCGTACATCGTCAGCGCGGCTATCGGACACGCCGGACGGAAGCGGCTAATCATACGCGCCGTGTGGCCGGAGTTCGTCGCGGTGAGAATCGCCTTGGCGTCGAGGTCTTTGGCCGTCAGACAGCAGGTGTGCGTGATGGCGTCGTTGATATTGGCCTCGGGCGTCATGCCGCTTTCCTGAAACTGCTTCCAGAAGTCGATAGAGCCCTCCGCCTCTCTGACAATGTTGTCCATGGCGGCGAGTGCCTCTGTGGGGTACTTCCCGGCGGCGGTCTCCCCGGAGAGCATGACGCAACTGGTACCGTCGAACACGGCGTTGGCCACGTCCGACACCTCCGCGCGCGTCGGGCGGGGGTTGCGAATCATGGAATCTAACATCTGCGTGGCGGTGACGACGGGCTTTCCGGCCTGTAGGCCCTTGCGAATCATCTGCTTCTGGAGTACGGGGACGCGGGAGGCCGGGATTTCGACGCCCAAATCGCCGCGCGCGACCATGATACCGTCGGCGGCCTGAAGAATGGCGTCGACGTTGTCCACGCCCTCCTGATTCTCGATTTTGGCGATAATCTGCATACGCTCGCCGCCGTTCTCGCGGAGGACTTTCCGGATTGCCTCCACGTCGGAGGCCTGACGCACAAACGAGGCGGCAATAAAGTCGAAATCGTTCTGAATGCCGAAAACGATGTCGGACACGTCCTGTTCGGTCAGCGCGGGGAGGCTGATATGCACGCCGGGAATGTTAATGGACTTATTCGCGGAGAGTGTCCCGGCGTTGGCGGCCTTGCAGATAATCTCCGTGTCGCGGATTTCCTCCACGTCCAGCTCTACAAGCCCGTCGTCGATGAGGATACGCTGTCCGGGCTGTACCTCCCGCGGGAGATTCGGGTACGTCACGGAGACTACGCCCTGATTGCCTGTGATGTCGCGGGAAGTCAGGGTAAAGATGTCGCCGGCCTTGAGGTCGATGCTTTTCGTCTCGAAAGTGCGGATACGGATTTCGGGGCCCTTGGTGTCCAGCACCGTGGCGACGGGGAGGCCCAGACTGTCGCGGATTCCGGCGAAGGCCTGTAGGCGCGCGAGGTGTTCCGCGTGGGAGCCGTGGGAGAAGTTGAAGCGGGCCGCATTCATGCCCCCGAGCATGAGGGCGCGGAGGGTGTCGGGGTTGTCGGTGGCGGGGCCGAGGGTACAGATAATCTTGGTACGTCTCATATGCGGTTCCGTTACTGAAAACTTACAAAAAGTTATAAACTCTTCTGTTTCATTCCTGTTTCAACGAGTATGCTTTTACCGGACGGCTACTCACAAGTTCGTGTACTCTTCACAGGCGTAAATTCCCGGCTA
>CAMHDB010000119.1 GCA_946183715.1 uncultured Oscillibacter sp. | reverse complement strand
CATTTGTATCAATCAGTGTCAACGTCTTTCTCCTCCGACAAAAGCGCGAGAATTGCTTCTTCCTTCTTGCGCAGTTCCGGGTTCGCGTACTCCGACAACATCCCGAACGCCGGGCTTCCGCGCGGATGGGCGCGCAAAGTCAGCGGCATTCCCTCTATGAGAAGGCTTTGCGTGGCGAATATACGCACCGCCTCGGCAAACGTCGTCCCCATAGCGGCGTACAGCGCCTCGACCTTTTCCTTGACTTCCGCGTTCATGGGAACTTGCAATACGGCTTCCTGTTCCATAACCCGTCGCCTCCTTTGTGCGCTTATTCTAACCGGATTCCCGACGCGTGTCAAGCGGCGTGCTTTTTTTTCGCGGAGACCCCATTTTTTCCGGCCCGGATTGCGAATACTGTACCAGAACAAAAGAGCGCGCTCACATCCCAAAAGGGAGGCTAAATACCATGATTCAGTGCAGTTTCCGGCGCTACGAGAAGAAATACCTGCTCACCCCGGCGCAGTACGAGGCCGTCCGGGCCGGCATGAACGACTATATGTCCCCCGACGCCTACAGCCGCTACACCATCTGCAATGTCTACTACGACACCGACGATTTCCGCCTTATCCGGACTTCCCTCGAAAAGCCCGTCTACAAGGAAAAGCTCCGCGTGCGCAGTTACGGGCCCGTCGGCGATACCGGGCGCGTGTTCGTGGAGTTGAAGAAGAAGTACGACGGCGTGGTCTACAAGCGCCGCGTCGTCATGGGCGCCGCCGACGCTTGCGAATACCTCTCCGGTCGCGAGCCCGGCGGAGATACCCAGATTCACCGCGAAATCGACTGGTTTATGTTCACGTACCGCCCCACCCCCAAAGTATTCATCGCCTACGACCGAGAGGCCTTCGCCGGAATCGACAACCCCGACTTGCGCATCACCTTCGATACCCGCCTCCGCGGACGCACCGACCACGTAGACCTCCGCGCCGGGGACTACGGGCAGCCCATCCTCCCCGGGAATCAAATCCTCATGGAAATCAAAATCCCCGGCGCGGCCCCCCTCTGGCTCGCCCGCCTCCTGAGCGAAAACAATATCACTTCCACGTCCTTCTCCAAGTACGGCGCCTACTACAAGCGCTACCTCCTCAACCGTCCCGCCGCGCCCGCCCGCGTGTACAAGAAAGGGGTCCTTTCCGTTGCTTAACTCCATTATCTCCGGTACCGAAATCACCGTCCCCGCCTTCCTGATTTGTACCGCCGTCTCCCTGCTCCTCGGCCTCGGCGCGGCGCTCCTCTCCATGTACAAGAACCGCCATTCGCAAAGTTTCGCCGTCACCCTCGCCCTACTCCCCGCTATGGTGCAGGTCGTGATTATGCTCGTCAATGGCAATATCGGCGCGGGCGTCGCCGTCGCCGGGGCCTTCGGGCTTGTACGCTTCCGCTCCGCCCCCGGCACCGCCCGCGAAATCGGCCTCATCTTCCTCGCCGTCACGCTCGGTATCGCAACAGGTATGGGCTACGTCGCCCTCGCCGTCGCGTTCTTCCTCATTATCGCCCTCTACGGCGTCGCTCTGATGTCGCTCCGCTTCGGGGCCGGGCGCGCCAATGAGCGAACGTTACGTATCACCATCGGCGAGAACCTCGACTACGAGGGCCTCTTCGACGACCTTCTCGACCAGTACGCGTCGCGCTGGGAACTCGAACGCGTCAAGACAACCAATATGGGCACCCTCTACGAGCTGACCTACAAGGTCGTACTCCGCGAGCCGCGCGTGCCCAAGGAATTTCTCGACGCCCTGCGCTGTCGCAACGGAAACCTGAACATTGTCTGCGGACGCGTGACCGAAAAGGAGGCCTTGTAATGAAAACCTCGTTGCTACTGCTCACGGCTGCGCTGTGGAGTATGTGCCTGTTCCTGCTGACGGCCTGCGGCACTACGCCCGTAGCCGAAAACGCCTCCGGCGGCTCCGCCGTCACCGGAACGGTATCCGGTACCGACGCCGATACCGTCGCCGTCACCGAAACCCTGTCCGGTACCGACTTGACCGTCGTGTGCTTTCAGGCCGGGTGCGCCGACGCCTTCCTGCTCCTTACCCCCAACAGTACGGTCTTAATCGACTGCGGCGAAAAGGGCTTCGGACGCACGATTCTGGCCGAACTCGAGGCGCGCGGAATCCAGCGGCTTGACTGCATGATGATTACGCATTTCGACCAAGACCACGTAGGCGGCGCGGCCCGGATTATCAACAACTTCCCCGTGTCGCGCATTCTGCAAAGCAATTCCCCCAAGGACAGCGAGGAATACGAAAAGTACGTCAAGGCCGTCAAGAGCGCCGGAATCGAACCCGAAACCGTCCGCGAAAACCTCTCGTTTGCCATCGACGGCGTGTCCTACACCGTCAACCCGCCCAAGAAAAGCAAGTACAACAGCGACACAAGCAACAACTCCTCCCTGATAATCTCCGTGGAGAACGGGCAGAACCGCCTCCTGTTTACCGGAGACGCCGAGGACGAACGCCTTGAAGAGTTCTTATCCTCCGGCGACTGGGGCGAATACGACTTTCTCAAAATGCCCCATCACGGGCGCTGGCACGAACCCCTCCTGTTACTCGTCGGGGCCGCCTCCCCCCGCTACGCCCTCATTACCTCCTCCGACGACGAGCCCGAGGACGCCGAAACGCTGGAATTGCTGGAGGCTTCCGGCGTCGAAACCCTCCTCACCCGCTCCGGACAAGTCCTCGTGCATTCCGACGGCGCCACCCTCACCGCCGCATACGCCTGACGCCTCCCCGTCAACGGGCCGACGGAAAGAACAACGCTCCCCCGGATTTCTCCGGGGGAGCGTTTCATTTGCTTTTACGCGTACAGTTCCTTGAGCTTGAGGAGGTGCTGGTAGCGTTCCATGGCGGTCTTTTCGTTCTTGTCGAACAGCGTCTCGGCGCGGTCGGGGAACTCGCGGGTCAGGCGGCTGTAGCGGGCCTCGTTCATCAGGAACGGGCGGTAGCCTTCCTCCTTGGGCTCCTTGCTGTCGAGGGTGAACTTGTTCGCGTCGGCGGCGGGGTTGAAGCGGAACAGATTCCAGTAGCCGCACTCCACGGCCTTCTTCATCTCGGACTGGCAGTTGGTCATGCCGCCCTTGATGGAGTGCATTTCGCAGGGGGCGTAGCCGATAATCAGGGACGGGCCGGGATAGGCCTCGGCTTCCTGAATGGCCTTCAAAGTCTGGGCCATATTGGCGCCCATGGCGATTTGCGCGACGTAGATGTAGCCGTAGGAGATGGCGATTTCGGCGAGGGACTTCTTCTTGATTTCCTTGCCGGCGGCGGCGAACTGCGCGACCTGTCCGATATTGGAGGCCTTGGACGCCTGTCCGCCCGTGTTGGAGTAGACTTCCGTGTCGAAAACGAAGATGTTGACATCGTTGCCGGAGGCGAGGACGTGGTCGAGGCCGCCGTAGCCGATATCGTAGGCCCAGCCGTCGCCGCCGAAAATCCAGAAGGACTTCTTGCGGAGGAACTCCTTCTTTTCGAGGATTTCTGCCACGAGGGAGCAGGCGGAGCAGTCGCAGAACTCGGCACCGCTGGCCTTACGGTCTTGCGCGTGTTTGAGCATTTCGGCGGCCTTCTCCGCGCCGAAGTATTCCTTCCCGGCGTCACTGCCGAAGAAGGGGATGGTCTCGTCGAGCGTGGAGATATTCGCCATGAGGGCGGCGATATAGGCGTCGGTGGCGTCGCCGTTCGTGGCGCCGTCCTTGTAGGTGTCGAGCCACTTCTGGGCGGCTTCCTTGAGCTCGGGACGGGTCTGGGGCTGTGCAATCAGGGTTTCGGTCTTGGCCTTGAGGCTGTCGCGGATTGCGTTGTGGCCGAGGGACATGCCGAGGCCGTGTTCGGCGTTGTCCTCGAAGAGGGAGTTGCACCACGCGGGGCCGTGTCCGGCCTTGTTCGTGCAGTAGGGGGAAGTCGCGGCGGGGCCGCCCCAGATGGAGGAACACCCGGTGGCGTTGGAAATGAACATCCGGTCGCCGAAGAGCTGCGTAATGAGGCGGGCGTAGGAAGTCTCGGCGCACCCGGCGCAGGAGCCGGAGAACTCCAGCATGGGCTGGCGGAACTGGCTCCCCTTGACGTTGTTGGTCTGGAGCTCCTTCTTCTCGGAGACCTCCGCGACGCAGTAGTCGAACATGGCCTGCTGGGGCAGTTCGCCCTCCTGCGGCACCATCTTCAGGGCCTTGTTGCCCTTCTTGCCCGGGCAGACGCCCACGCACACGCCGCAGCCCATGCAGTCAAGCGGGCTGACGGTCATGGCGAACTTGTACTCTTTCTTTCCGGTGAAGTCGAGCATTTTGGCGCCCTCGGGGGCCTTGGCGGCCTCGTCGGCGTTGAGGGCGAACGGGCGGATGGTGGCGTGCGGGCAGACATACGCGCACTGGTTGCACTGGATGCAGTTCTCGGGGTTCCACGAGGGGACGGTGACGGCTACGCCGCGCTTCTCGTAGGCGGCGGCGCCGAGTTCAAACTGCCCGTCGATGTGCTTGGCGAAGGCGGAGACGGGGAGGCTGTCGCCGTCCATGCGGCCCACGGGGTCGAGGATGTCGTTGACTTGCGCGACGAGTTCGGCCTTGCCCTTGCGCTGTACGTCCTTCTTTTCGTCGACGGCGTTCTTCCAGCTCTCGGGCACGTCGATTTTCTTGAAGGCGGTCGCGCCGGCGTCGATGGCCTTATGGTTCATGTCGACGATGTCCTGACCCTTCTTGAGGTAGGAATGCGTGGCGGCGTCCTTCATGTACTTGATGGCGTCCTCGGCGGGGAGCACCTTGGCGAGGGCGAAGAAGGCCGACTGCAAAATGGTATTGGTACGCTTGCCCATGCCGATTTCGATGGCGAGGTCAATGGCGTTGATGGTGTAGAGGTTGATGTTGTTGTTGGCGATGAAGCGCTTGGAGGCGGCGTCGAGGTGGTGTTCGAGTTCCTCGGGAGACCACTGGCAGTTGATGAGGAGGGTACCGCCGGGCTTTACGTCGCGGGCAATCGGGAAGGCCTTGGTGATGTAGGACGGGACGTGGCAGGCCACGAAGTCGGCCTTGTTGATATAGTAGCTGGACTTGATGGGCACGTCGCCGAAACGGAGGTGGGACACCGTGACGCCGCCGGTCTTCTTGGAGTCGTACTGGAAGTAGGCCTGTACGAACTTGTCGGTATGGTCGCCGATAATCTTGATGGAGTTCTTGTTCGCGCCGACGGTGCCGTCGCCGCCGAGGCCCCAGAACTTACAGGAAACCGTGCCTTTCGGGGCCACGTCGGTGAAGTTGGTCTCGTCGAGGCTGAGGTTGGTCACGTCGTCCCGAATGCCGATGGTGAACTCCTGTTTTGGGTTGTCCTTCTTGAGCTCGTCGTAGATTGCGAATACGCTCTGCGGCGGGGTATCCTTGGAGCCGAGGCCGTAGCGTCCGCCGATAACCGGGATAAAGCGCTGGGCGCGGGCGAGGGCGGAAATCACGTCCATATAGAGGGGTTCGCCGATGGAGCCGGGCTCTTTGGTGCGGTCGAGTACGGCGATTTTCTTGCAGGTCTCGGGGATGGCGGCGAGGAGCTTGTCGGCGCGGAAGGGGCGGTAGAGGTGGACTTTCACGAGGCCGACTTTCTCACCTTGGGCGGTCATGTAGTCGATGACTTCCTCGGCGACGTTGCAGATGGAGCCCATCGCGATAATGACGCGGTCGGCGTCGGGGGCGCCGTAGTAGTTGAAGAGCTGGTAATTGGTGCCGAGCTTCTCGTTGATTTTGCCCATGTACTTTTCGACGATATCGGGCAGGGCGTCGTAGTAGGGGTTGCAGGCCTCGCGGTGCTGGAAGAAGATGTCGCCGTTCTCGTGGGAGCCGCGCATCGTGGGGCGGTCGGAGTTGAGCGCGTGCTTACGGAACGCGGCGACGGCGTCCATGTCGCACATTTCTTTGAGGTCGTCGTAGTCCCACACGGCGACTTTCTGAATCTCGTGGGAGGTACGGAAGCCGTCGAAGAAGTTGATAAAGGGCACTCTGCCCTCAATGGCGGCGAGGTGGGCGGCGGGGGCCAAGTCCATGATTTCCTGCGGGTCGTTCTCGCAGAGCATGGCGAAGCCGGTCTGGCGGCAGGCCATCACGTCGGAGTGGTCGCCGAAGATGTTCAGGGCGTGGCTGGAGACGGT
>CAMHDB010000118.1 GCA_946183715.1 uncultured Oscillibacter sp. | reverse complement strand
GGGACTTGATCCCCCGGCGGGTTACTTTGCGCCGTACCGCTTATTTATCGCTTACCGCCTTTTTGCGTAAACACGAAGTTGCTTGCGGAAACCGCGTGCGCGGCTGTTTGCCAATGTCCGATTATCACGGGTCTATTGCGCGCGGAGAGGGTTCCGTGCTATAATGAAGCGAAACACAAGGCCACGACGCATGAAAGGGAACTCGTATGAACGAAAACATTTTGGAAGTATCCGCTTTTTTGGTGTCGCTTTTCTGCTTTACGTTCAGCGCTGCATTCGCGCACGGAGGACAGAAGGAAGCGTTTCCGGAAGGCTTGCGCCGGAAACTGTCCGACCAACGCTTTGTCTTTTTGGCGCTCTTGCTGAGCGTCATCGTCTCGTCGGCGGCCTCCGTGACGAGCGCCGTCGCGCAGGACTTCCATACCAGCATTCTGACGCTGGAGCTTCTGCACGAAGTCTACTACATCTCGCACAACGCCCTCTCCTGTCTCTTTACGCTCTATGTCCTGAACCTCACCGGAGTGACAAAAAAATGGAGCGGCGGCGGCTTCGGACTTTTCTTTCTTGCCTGCCTGTGCGCCGAACTGCTGATTCTGACGAATCCTCTGACGCATGTCTGTTTCTATGTGGACGCCTCTCTGGTTTACCACCGGGGCGCGTTCCTGTGGGCCCTCTACGTCGTGGCGGCGTTCTATTCCGTCATCGGCGTCGCGTCGTTCCTCCGGTTCGACGGCGCTATGCCAAGGGCCGACCGCTGGGCGACGCTTACTTTGATTGTCATTGCCCTGCTGGGCGTCGTCATACAGGCGCTCTGGTCCGTGCTGACGGAGCTGTTTTTTGAGTCCATCGCCTTTCTGGGTTTTATGGCCCTGCTCGAAAACAGGAACTCCGGGCAGAGTTACGACAAGGGAGGGCCCATCGGCAGTCATATCATTGTCACTATCGCGCTGGTGTTTCTGGCGGTGCTGGCAATGAATATCAGCCTCATTTTCAACATGACCGCCGCGCAGACGGAGGAAATCGGCAATATCCAGTTGTACAGCATCCGCGGCGACCTGCAAAAGACGATTTCCGACGCCGAGGGAAACGTACTGCGTCTGGCCATGGGGGCCGAACAGCTCATTTCCTCGTATCCGTCGCGGGAGGAAATGACGGCCTTCATCGTGGGGCAGAAGGCGACCTACGCCTCGAACCCGGACGGTGTGTGCTTCAACGTCTACTACGCGGGCAGTACGTGGCACATCATCCCCGATTTCGACGCCCCCGACGACTACCACGCCGCCGAACGGCTGTGGTACATCGGCGCAAAGGAAAATTTCGGACAGGTCTACATCACGGAGCCGTATCTGGACGCGAACACGGGGAATATGTGCTTCACGGTCTCGACCATGCTTTCCGACGAGGACACGGTAGTCGCCATGGATTTCAACTTTTCCAAGTTGCAGGAGTCCATTCTGCGAATGACGGACAGCAAAGACCAGACAGCAATGATAGTCACCGCCGGGGGGCTGATTGTCGGCTATACGGACATGTCGCTGGTCGGGGAGCGCGCCGCCGACAAACTCCCCGATTATGCCGACATCCTCGAACGCGTGACTGCGTCCAAAGAACACGACAGTTTCCGGGCGCGTCTGGGCGGAAAGTCCCATGTCATTTTCAGCAGTCAGACGAGCAACGACTGGTATCTGATTCTCAGCGTGGACACCTCCGCGCTCTACGCCAACAGCTACCGCCAAACGATACTCATGGCGGCGATTAACCTTCTTATGGTCGCCGTGATTATCGTCTTCTATATGGTGAGTGTGAAGAGTTGCGCCCGGGCGGAGGCGGAACTGTCGGAACGCGACGCCCTGTTTGCGGGCCTTTCCGTCGAAATGCGGGAACCCCTGAGGCGTATTTTACGCCTCAGCGACTTGAAAATCATTGAAGGGAGCGAGAACCCGCAGGAAACCGTGGGACAGATAAAGGAATCGGCGTTGCGCCTGTCGGACTCCGTCAACAATCTGATTTCCTACTCCGACTTGCTGCGCGAAAAGCCCGCCGAACAAAAGAACACCAAGAAGAGTATCACCGCCAACTCTTCCGTGCCGGGACGGCTGGTGCGCAACGGCGTGATTGCCGTGTTGCTCATTGCGCTGTCGACGGGACTGGCGCTGTGCGTCCGGACTACCGTCAACTGGGGCGACATCCGCATGAGCCGCGAGGCCGATACTTATAACAACCGCCTTTCCGAGTGGGTCACGGAGCAGGAAAGCATACTGCGCATGTTTACGGACATGATTTCGGCGCGTCCCGAGCTCATGGAGGATTACGAGGAAGCCGTCCGGCTGCTCCACGACGTTTCCGGCAATTACAGCGACATTTCCGCCTGCTACATGGCGAACCCCTACTGGGAACGCCCGCTGATTATGGACAGCGGCTGGGAGCCCGACGAGGATTTCCGGGTAGAGAATCGCCCGTGGTACATCAGCGCGGAGCGTTCGCCGACGGGCACCGGGATTTCCGTCCCGTACCTCGACGCGCAGACGGGCGTTTACTGTATCACAATGTCGCGCGTGGTCTACGGCGGGAAGGGCGAATTTCTGGGCATTTTCGGCATTGACTTCTATATGGACAAACTCGTGCGCGTCCTCAGCGAGAGTTACACCGCCGACAGCTACGCGTTTTTAATCGACCCCAACGGCGCGATTGTCAACCACCCCAACGGCGCCTACCAGATGTCGCCGGACAACGCCGTCAACGTGCAGGACACCGACTACGCCAACGCCTACTATGGCAACCGCGTCACGGTCTTCCGGGACTACCACGGCGGATACGCCGCCTGTCTGGCGCGGCGGAGCGACGTTTCCGACTTTACGGTCATGGTCGTAAACCGCTGGTGGAGCATTTACAAGTCCGTCGTACTCGTCGCGGCGATTTTCGCGGCGCTGTTCATCCTGTGCAGTTCTGTCATGATGGCCCTGATTGACCGCCTTATCCGCTGGCAGAGGGAGGTCAACGCGCAACTGGTGGAGGCCGCCGAGGCCGCCGTGTCGGGAGGCCGGGCGAAGTCGCAGTTTCTGGCGCAGATGAGCCACGAAATCCGGACGCCCATCAACGCCGTGCTGGGCATGAACGAAATGATTCTCGCGGAGAGTTCCGACCCCGATATTCTCGACTACGCCGCGAGCATCCAGAGCGCCGGACGCACGTTGCTGGCGCTCATCAACAGCATTCTCGACTTTTCCAAAATCGAGGACGGCAAAATGGAAATCATCCCGGCGAAGTACGACACGCTCTCCCTAATTGACGACTTAGTGACAATGGGCGCGGAGCGGGCGTCGAAAAAGGGCCTTGACTTCCGCCGCGAGATTGACCCCGGCATTCCGCACGCGCTCTACGGCGACGATATGCGTATCCGGCAGATTATCACGAATCTGCTGTCCAACGCGCTGAAATATACGCCGTCGGGTTCCGTCACGTTGCGCATCCGGAGCGCGATTGTCAGCGAGGACACCTGCGAGCTGTCCGTGAGCGTCATTGACACCGGAATCGGTATCCGCACGGAGGACATGGAGAAGCTGTACGAATCGTTCCAGCGTCTGGACGAGGAGCGCAACCGCAATATAGAGGGCACCGGGCTGGGCGTGTCCATTGTGCGGAAACTGCTTGCCATGATGGAGAGCGAGTTGCGCGTAGAGAGCGTATACGGGGAGGGTTCGACGTTCTCTTTCCGGCTGAATCAGAGAATCATCGACCGGGAGGGTATCGGCGACTATGACGCGCGCCGCGCGAGCGAAACCCGCCGGACACGGGAGCGGAAATCGCTGTGGGTTTCGGGCGCGGACGTGCTGGTTGTCGACGACAACGACATGAACCTGAAAGTAGCCAAAGGCCTCATGAAACGCTGCGGAATCGTGCCGGACTTGGCGGAAGGCGGCGCGAAGTGTCTGAAAATGGCGCGTGAGAAGCGCTACGACATCATTTTCATGGACCACATGATGCCCGGGATGGACGGCATTCAAACGCTGGGACTTTTGAAAGAAGAGGGGATTTTGCCGGACGGGACGGCGGTGATTGCGCTGACGGCCAACGCGGTCGTCGGCGCGCGGGAAAGCTATCTGGACGCGGGCTTTCAGGGCTATCTCTCGAAGCCGATAGAAGTCACGGAGCTCGAAGAAACGCTTGCGCGCTACTTGCCGGAAGAGAAGTACGTCTGGCGCGGAGACGCGCCCGCGGGCGGCGTACCGAACGCGCAGTCCGGCGACGCCGACACCTTGACGCGGTTAGGCGCGGCGGGGTATAATGTCAAAGCCGGGCTGGGCTACGCGGCGGGGGACAGGGCGTTTTATCTGGAACTCCTGCGCGATTTCGTGACCGCCGCGCCGCGCAACGCCGGCCAAATCCGCGCCGACTACGAAAGCGGAGCCCTTTCCGACTACCAGACGCGCGTACACGCGCTCAAGAGCGGGGCGCGGATGATTGGCGCGGACGCGCTTTCCGAACTGGCCCTCGCGCAGGAGACCGCCGCAAAGAATCAGGACTCTCAAGCGCTGGAACAGGGCGCGGAGACGCTACTGTTGCGTTACAGTCAGACGGCGAAGGAACTCCGCGCCGCGCTGGGCCTTCCCGACGCCGCGCCGGACGGCGGAAGCAGAGCGGAATTAGCGGCGAAACTGCGCGAGGCGGCGGACTGCCTTTCGATGTTCGAGACCGGGCGCGCCGGGGAAATCCTGCACGCCTTGCGGGATACGGCGTTGTATCCGGCATTGGAGGAAATCTGCCGGGCCGTCGACGACTTCGAGACCGAAACGGCGCAGAAGGCCTTGGAAAAGCTGCTGGAAACTCTGTAAAAAGTAAAGGAGGGCCTCCGGTGAACGAATGGATTCTCGTCGTAGACGACGACGCCAACAATTTGCGGGCCGCGAGCCATATTCTGCTGTCCAACCAAATGCGGGCGAGCTGTGTCAAGTCGGGCGAGGAGGCCCTGCGCTTTCTGGGTGCCGGGAGGCGTCCCGACCTGATTCTGCTTGACATCCATATGCACGGCATGGACGGCTTCGAGACCTTGCGGAGAATCCGCGACGACCCCGGCACCCGGTCAATTCCCGCGATATTCCTCACCGCCGACGAGGACAGCGATACGGAAACCAGAGGTCTGGACGCCGGCGCCATGGACTTTATCAAAAAGCCGTTCGTCCCCGGCGTACTGCTGACCCGCGTCCGGCATATCATCGACCTGACACGACTGCAAAACGACCTGTCCAGTCAGGTACTGGAGAAGACGCGGGAGGTCATAGAACAGCAGGAGCGCTTGGCGAGATTGAGCGTACAGGCGGTATTGTCTCTGGCGGGGGCCGTGGACGCCAAGGACGCCTATACCAACGGGCACTCCCGGCGGGTGGCGGAGTACGCGCGGGAAATCGCCCGCCGCGTCGGGCAGTCCGAGGAACGCGCGCAGCGTATTTACATGATTGGCCTGCTGCACGACATCGGGAAAATTGGAATCCCCGACGACATCATCCGCAAGCCGGAGCCCCTCACCGACGAGGAATACGCCGTCATCCGTACACATCCCGAAAAGGGAGCGCAGATACTGCAAAACATCTCCGAGTTCCCGGAACTCTCCGTCGGGGCCCGCTGGCACCACGAGCGTTACGACGGGAAGGGCTACCCCGACGGCCTCTCCGGGACGGACATCCCCGAAGAAGCGCGGATAGTCGCCGTAGCCGACGCCTACGACGCCATGACTTCCCGGCGCAGTTACCGGGACGTACTGCCGCAGTCGGCGGTGGCGGAGGAAATCCGGAAGGGCCGCGGCGCGCAGTTCGACCCGGCTTTCGCCGCCATCATGCTGGATATGATACGCAAGGACACGGGCTACACAATGCGGCAGGCTTTCCATTGACCTCGCGTATTAAAAATTTCACAGCGGAAGCCGCCGCGCCCTTAACAAAATCACGCGAAAAAGCAAGCCTTCCTCCGATAACGGAGGAGGGCTTGTTTTCGTCCCTCATAGGGAAGGTATGACGTGTATGCGGAGACTCTGGAGCCATTTTGTCCGTGTTTGTGTTTTAATCCCTCATAGGGAAGTATGACCCGCTCGATAACATCGTGAACAGCGGCTGAAATAAACTTCTGCTCTGAGTTTTAATCCCTCATAGGGAAGGTATGACACGGTGTTTGCGTCGTGGTAAGCAACGCCCCCATTCCGCCGGAGTTGTTTTAATCCCTCATAGGG
>CAMHDB010000117.1 GCA_946183715.1 uncultured Oscillibacter sp. | reverse complement strand
CCCGCGCCGCGGGGGAGTAAATTGTGCCGAAAGCCCCGGCGTATATTTTCCGAAACCGCGTGACATTGTTCTATAAATCGTGCCGCGGGTAAACAATTATCGTTTTCGACAAAAAACGGCGCTAAAATTTGGCGTTCGGTCAGTTGATTTCCGGCCCTCCGGCGTGTATAATAGATTTCGTCTGTAAAGGGTTCGCCCCTTTGCAAAATATGCCCCGGCGGCGTCTCACTCCACCTTCCTGAACGCCGCGCGGGTAACGAGGAGGAAGACTGATTCCGTAAGGCTCGCGGTGCGGCAGTGTGGAGACCTGTCGTAAGGCGGCGCGTTCTGGGGAAGCGTACCGTCCGGAAGGCCCGGAAAGATTCGGGCCAAATGCCAGCCGGGCGGCGTGTCCGATACGGACGCCCGCGAGAATAACGGGCGGAGGCGCGTTATTCAGAGCCCATCGCAACATGGCAGAGGTATTGATTCAAAATCTCAAGAAGGTCTACGACAACAAGGTGACGGCTGTCCACGACGTGAACCTGCACATCAAAGACAAGGAATTTATCGTGCTGGTCGGCCCGTCCGGCTGCGGCAAGTCCACCACCCTGCGCATGGTCGCCGGACTGGAGGACATTTCCGACGGCGAGCTCTACATCGACGGCAAACTCTGCAACGACATCGCCCCCAAAGACCGCGATATCGCCATGGTTTTCCAGAACTACGCCCTCTACCCCCATATGTCCGTGTACGACAATATGGCCTTCGCCCTCAAACTCAAAAAGACCCCCAAGGACGTTATCGACAAGAAGGTGCGGGAAGTCGCCGCGATTCTGGACATCACGCAGTACCTCGAGCGCAAGCCCAAAGCGCTTTCCGGCGGCCAGCGCCAGCGCGTAGCCATTGGCCGCGCGATGGTTCGCGACCCGAAGGTGTTCCTCATGGACGAGCCGCTTTCCAACCTCGACGCCAAACTCCGCAACCAGATGCGCGCCGAGATTATCAAGCTCCGCCAGAGAATCAACACCACGTTTATGTACGTGACGCACGACCAGACCGAGGCCATGACCCTCGGCGACAGAATCGTCATCATGAAGGACGGCTTCGTCAACCAGATTGGCGCGCCGCAAGACCTGTTCAACTGCCCGGTCAACCTGTTCGTCGCGGGCTTCATCGGCATGCCCGTCATGAACTTCTTCGACAACAGCAAGCTCCTGCTCGAAAACGGCGTCTACTACGCCCAGATTAAGGGTGCCAAATTCAAGCTCGACGACTTCCAACAGGCCGCGCTCAAGCAGAACAATCAACAGCCCTGCGACATCGTCGTCGGCATTCGTCCCCAGCACCTCTCCGTCGGACAGGGCGAACTCAAGGGCAAAATCGAAGTCTCCGAAATGCTCGGCTCGGAAGTCAACCTCCACGCCGACTGCGAGGGCGACGAGGTTGTCATGGTCATTCCCACGATGGGCCTCAACGAGGACGTGTCCGTCGGCAGTACGGTCAAGTTCAACGCCCCGGCGATTACCATGCAGCTTTTCGACAAGGCCACCTCCAACAACCTTCTGTGGTTCGACGAGAAATCCTTCAAGGCCAACGCCCCCGTGTGCAAGACCTACGACAGCCTCAAAAAGCCCGCTATGGCCTGATATCCCCGCCCCGCCGGAAGGCGGGGCTTTCCTGCGGTAGAAGTCCTGTACTTTTACGCGCAAACTTGCCCTTACAAACAGCCTCCCCGTTGACACGGGGAGGCTTTGCGTTACGGAATCTTCACAGAGGGTTCGGGGAGGGTGTCGAGACACTTCAACAGGTGTCGGGCGAAGGCGGCGTGGCCCTCGGGGCGGAAGTGTACGCCGTCGAAGTCGAGCGCGATATCCCACGCCCCGGCGTCGGCGAACGATACGCCCAGTTCCTCGGCGAGTGCGCGGTAGAGCGGCGCGAGGCGCACGGATTCGGTCACGATACGCGAATCGGGCACCCATTCGCCGTTGCGCAGGGGCGGCGGGGCAATCAGCAGGACGCGGATTTCCCAATTCGCCGCGAGAATATGTTTGAGCAACAGTTCCATCCGGGCCGTGACATCCTCCGCCGTGAAATGGGGGTGCGTGAGAAAGTCGTTGGAGCCGAGCAGAACCGTCACAATGTCGACGGGCATGGCGGTCGACAACAGGCGTTCGACGGCGGACAGTTCCCCCTCTTTGGACGGGATTTCGCGCCCGTTCTGCCCGCAGTTGATAACGTCCCAGCCGTTCGACTTCAGAATCCCGGTCCAGCGCACGTCATCCGGGTACGGGCCGCCCCAGTACGAGTGGGGATTGTAGCCGAACGTATTGGAATCTCCATAGCACAAAATTCTCCGCAATGTCGCCGCCTCCATTTCCGGTATGTTTCCGTTCCGTGCCGCGGAATGTTATCGTTCGCGGTTGTGAAACTTGGTTTCCGCGCCGATTCCCGCCGTTTTCGCGGGGAAATCAGGCGATTTCGCGAAATCTCCTGTTGACACGGGGCCGGGTGTCTGTTATTGTAACGGTGTTATCATAACATATCACCCGGGAATCGTAAAGGGGTTTCCGGATTATTTTTCCGAAAAGGGGCGATTTCATGTCGTGGGTTGGTTCGGTAATAGTCCCGCACCCGCCGGTGATTCTGCCGACGGTGGGCCGGGGCCGGGAACGGGAGATTCAAAGTACGATGGACGCCTACCGCGCGGCGGCGCGGCGCGTGGCGGAGTGGGGGCCGGAAGTGCTGGTTATTTCGTCTCCGCACGTCGTCATGTACGCGGACTACTTCCACATTCCGCCGGGGAAGCGCACGGCGGGGGATATGGCGCGGTTCGGCGCGCCGCAAACGCGCTTGGAAGCCGAGTACGACATCGACCTCCGGCGGGAACTGATACGGGAGGCGGAGGCGTCCGGAATCCGCGCGGGGACGATGGGCGAACGCGACGCCGCGCTCGACCACGGGACGTTTATCCCGCTGTACTTTCTGCGGGAGGCGGGCGTAGACGCGCCGATTGTGCGGATAGGCCTTTCGGGGTTCCCGCCGCTGACGCACTACCGCCTCGGGGAATGCGTGACGCGGGCTGTGGAGAAGTTGAACCGCCGCGCGGTATTCGTGGCGAGCGGGGACTTGTCGCACAAGTTACGCGCCGACGGGCCTTACGGCTACGCGCCGGAGGGGCCCGTATTCGACGAGGCGATTGTAGACGCGCTGAAGTCGGGCGATTTTCTAAAGTTCCTGACTTTGGAGCCGTCGCTGTGCGAACGGGCGGCGGAGTGCGGCTTACGGTCGTTCCAAATCATGGCGGGGGCGCTGGACGGGCTGTCGGTCGAGGCGTCGTACTTGGGCCACGAGGGGAAATTCGGCGTGGGCTACGGAATCGCGACTTTCGCCGTCACCGGACGCGACGCCGGGCGGCGTTACGCGGAACAGTACGAGAACGCGGAGCGGGAGCGTTTAGCGCGGCGGAAGGCGTCGGAGGACGCATGGGTACAGTTGGCGCGGCGTTCGCTGGAAACGTATGTGCGCACGAAAACGCCGCTGTCGGAACTCCCGGACGGCCTGCCGCAAGACATGACGGCCAAACGCGCGGGGGCGTTCGTGTCGCTGCACGTCCGGGACGCCCTGCGGGGGTGTATCGGCACGACCGCGCCGACGACCGGTTCCGTGGCGTGGGAAATCGTACAGAACGCCGTCTCCGCCGGGATGCGCGACCCGCGTTTCCCGCCCGTGCGGGCGTCCGAACTCGACACGCTGGAGTACAGCGTAGACGTACTCGGCACGCCGGAGGCGGTTTCGTCGGCGGCGGAACTCGACGTGAAGCGCTACGGGGTCATCGTCAGTTGCGGCAGGCGGCGCGGACTGCTCCTGCCCGATTTGGACGGCGTGGACAGCGTCGAACAGCAGATAGACATCGCCCGGCAGAAGGGCGGAATCGGGCCGCGCGAGCCCTACACGCTGGAACGCTTCGAGGTGGTGCGGCACACATGAAAGTGACGTGTACGCTGTGTTTCCACCACTGCGCGCTGGATGACGGCCAGACAGGCTACTGTCGGGCGCGCGGGAATCGCGGCGGGGCGGTCGTGCCGCTCAACTACGGCAAAATCAGCAGTATTGCCCTCGACCCGATTGAGAAAAAGCCGTTGCGGCGCTTCCACCCGGGGAGTAAGATACTGTCAATCGGGAGTTTCGGCTGTAATTTGCGGTGCCCGTTCTGCCAGAACCACGAAATTTCGATGGCGGGGGCGGAGGACGCGGAAGCGCTGTACCTGTCGCCGGAGGCGTTCGCCGCGCAGGCCGGACGCCTCCGCGAACTCGGCAATATCGGCGCGGCGTACACCTATAATGAGCCGCTTATCGGCTACGAGTACGTCCGCGACTGCGCCCGCGAGATACGCAGGCGCGGTATGCTCAATGTACTGGTGTCGAACGGCACCATAGAGGAGGGGCCGTGGCTGGAATTACTGCCCCTGCTGGACGCCGTGAATCTGGACTTGAAGGGCTTTACGGAAGCGTGGTACCGCCGTCTGGGCGGCGACTTGGAGACAGTCAAGCGGAACATCCGCCTCGCGGCGGAGGCGGGCTGTCACGTAGAAGTCACGACACTGCTTGTCACGGGGGAGAACGACGGCGCGGACGAAATCAAAGCGTTGTCGGAATGGCTGGCGGGGGTTGACCCGTCGATTCCGTTGCACCTGTCGCGGTTCTTCCCGCGCTACCGCGTACTAGACAGGCCCCCGACGCCCGTCGAAACCGTCTACCGCCTCGCGGACGCCGCCCGGGGGGCTTTGACCTACGTCTATACAGGCAATTGCTAGAGAAATTTCCCCGTCGTCACGCGTTGACGGCGGGGAACGCTTCCCGATACGTTGACGGCCCCCGCCACGGCGGGGCGATTCCCCGAACTCTTTCGTACTTTGTTGCCAAAAGTCACATAAGGCCGTCCGCACTGGTGATATTATTCCTTAAAAAATTCCAGAAACTGCGCAAAATCTGCCAATAAGGTATATTTTTGAACTTTTCAGTAACCTTTCAAAAAACGCGCACGCCCCGGGCGGGATTGACAAAAAATTCTCATCATGGTATAATGCACACCGATATTTTGCGGTAACGTTCACTGACTTTAGAAAAGAAGCTTAAAACAGAAGGAAAGGCGACCGCTGATTTTTCGCTATGGCCCGGCCCGATACTGTTTACAGGGAGGAATCTGTTTGAGACAACGAACGCTGCTTTTTTTGACGGCCCTGCTCGTGTTCGCCGTCCTGACGGGTTGCGCGTCCGGCACAGAACCGGAGGAGGCGGAACTGTCGGCGGCGGACGGCGGGGAGTTTGCCGATATCGCCGGACACCCCATGGAGGCACTGATTCGGGAGGGCTTGGAGCGCGGCCTGTACGGCGTCCCGTCCGACGGGCGTTTCCGCCCCGACGACCCGGCCACCCTAGGCGAATTTCTCCGCGCGCTCTGGAATCTCTCCGGAAAGCCCGGCAAGAGCGCCGCGGACTGGGCCAAAAAAGCAGGATATCTCTCCGGCGCGGCAGACAACCCTGTTACGCGTCAGGAAGCCATGTCGATTCTCTACGCCCACAACGGCGCAGTCAGCGGCATGGAGTCCCTGCTGACGGAAATCTACAACGACGGATTCCGCGACAGCGGCGAAATCTCCGACGAGGGCAGAGTGCCCCTCTACTGGGGATATTACAACGTTCTCATTCGGGAGACGGAACCGGGGGTGATTTCCCCCTCCGGAACGCTCCCGCGGGGAGATATGGCAAACATCCTGATTCGCTACGCCGACAAGGTTCGGGGCGAATCGCTGGAAAACTAAGCAAGGAGGAATCAGTGCGTTGAAGAAAATGTTGCTTTGTTGCGCTTCGCTGTGCGTGACGCTGTTGCTGTTCTGCGGAGGCGCCTTCGCGGCGGTGGAAATCCAGAGTACCGACAGCACCGTCACGGTCACAAAGAGCGCGGATGAAACCAAGTTCACGGTTCGCAAAGAGGGTGTCAGCGACGGACAGCTCTATCTAGTCATGATTCAGCGGGGCGACGCGTCCGTTTTGCCCGACAGCGAGAATCTGTACTATTTGAATCTCCGCGCGGCCAGCGGCACCACGTTCGCGGAGACCGCCTATCCGAAAGAGCTGACGCAGGGTAACTATACCGTGTTTCTGTCCGACTACTCGGGCACCGCTGACGGCGCGCGCAGTCAGGTTGCCACGCTTACCGTCGGCGGTTCCGGCCCCGTTCTATGCGGCGATGTGGACGGCAACGGCACCATCAACG
>CAMHDB010000116.1 GCA_946183715.1 uncultured Oscillibacter sp. | reverse complement strand
CATCAGCGAGCGCTACTACGACACCGCCGGACGCCTCAAAACGCAGAATATCAAGCTACAGCGCCTTCAGGCCCTTCTCGAAAAGGCAACCAGTATGGAGGACATCATCACCATACAGTCCGCGATTTCCGAGACCGAGCAGAGTATCGACGAGCTCTCCGGGACGCTCCGCCACTACGACAACCAAGTCGACTACGCCACGATTCAAGTATCGCTGGAGGAGGTCTACCGCTTTTCCAACGTCCCCGAGACGCCCAAAAGCTACTGGAGTTTGCTGGGTTCCGCCTTCGTCGACGGCCTGACCGACTTCGCCGAGTGGCTGGAGGACATCACCGTGGCGCTGGCGTACAGTTGGCCGTGGCTCGTGCTGATTGCGCTTATCGTGTTCGTGATTGTGAAACTCAACCGGAGGCGGCGCGAAAAGCGTCCGATTCACCTGCCCAAAATCGGAATCAGGCTGAAAACGAAAGAGAACACCAATAGCGAGACTGTCACGGGGGAACCCCCGACACAGAAATAACTCCCGGCACGGGCGTTTCCGGGCCGGGAATGTGTAGAGGAGGAAGAAATATCATGAAACTGACGTGGCTGGGGCACTCGTGTTTCCTGCTGGAACACGACGACTACCGCATTGTCATGGACCCGTACAAGGGAGTACCGGGATACCCGCCTTTGAGCGTGAAGGCGAACGGCGTCTACTGTAGCCACGCGCACGCCGACCACAACGCGACGGAGTTGGTAGGACGCCTGACCGGGCGGAAGAACCCGTTCAATGTCCGGACGGTCAAGACCTTCCACGACGACAGCGACGGGGCCGAACGCGGAGAGAATACCATTCACATTTTCGGAGCCGGCGACATCACGATAGCCCATATGGGAGACTTGGGCCATCACCTGACGCTGGAACAAATCGAGGCCATCGGCCCCCTGACGGTCATGCTGATTCCCGTCGGCGGCGTGTACACCATCGACGCCGTAGGCGCGAAATCGGCCTGTATGGCCCTGCGCCCCCGCTGTGTCATCCCCATGCACTACCGCCACCCGCCCTACGGCCTGCCGAATATCGCCGAACTCGACCCCTTCCTGAAACTCTGGCCGAAAACGTCCGTTCACCGTCTCGACGGCCCCTCGCTGGATATCACGACCGACCTTTCCGGCGTCTACGTCCCGCGCTTCGCGAGCGATACCTGATAAAATTCCCCCGGCGGAGTTTCCCCCGGGGGAGTTTTTGCAGCTGTCAGGACAATTCCGCGCGGGCGCGTTCCAGCGCCGCGTGTATGACTTGGTCCATGTCGTAGTATTTGTACTCGCCCAGACGCCCCCCGAACAGTACGCTGTTTTCCTGCGCGGCCAGCGCCCTGTAGGTTTCGTACAGCTTCCCGTTCTTCTCGTCGTTGACGGGGTAGTAGGGCTCGTCGCCGGGCTTCCACTCCGACGAATACTCCCGGCTGATGACCGTCTTGGGCAATTCGTTTCCGGCCTCGTCGCGCCCGAACTCGAACCATTTATGCTCGATAATCCGTGTCCACGGCGTTTCGCGGTCGGTGAAGTTGACCGCCGCGTTGCCCTGAAAATTCGGGATGTCCAATAACTCCGTCTCAAACCGCACGGAGCGGTATTCCAAGTACCCCGCGCGGTAGTCGAAATAGGCGTCAATGGGGCCCGTGTACAGCACTTTCCGCGCCAGCCCGGACAACTCCCCGCGCTTCGACAGGTAGTCCGTGTTTAGCCGTACTTCGATACCGTCCAGCAGATTCGCGACGAGTTTCGTATACCCGCCGACGGGAATCCCCTGATACAGCGCGTTGAAATAGTTGTTGTCGAACGTCAGGCGCACGGGCAGACGCCGGATGATGAACGCGGGCAAGTCGCGACAGTCGCGCCCCCACTGCTTTTCGGTGTAGCCCCGGACGAGGGTTTCGTAGATGTCGCGGCCTACGAGGGAAATGGCCTGTTCTTCTAGATTGCGCGGCTCCCCGGTGATTTCGAGCCGCTGTTCGGCGATTTTCGCGGCGGCTTCGGCGGGCGTCGTCACGCCCCACATTTGATTGAACGTGTACATGTTGAACGGCAACGAGTACAGCTTTCCCTTGTAATTCGCGACGGGCGAATTGGTGAAGCGGTTGAACGTCGCGAAACGGTTGACGTAGTCCCACACCTCTTTGTCGTTGGTGTGGAAGATGTGCGCGCCGTACTGGTGGACGTGGATACCCTCGACCTGTTCGGTGTAGACGTTCCCGGCGATGTGGGGCCGCTTGTCGACGACAAGGACGCTTTTCCCGTGGTCGGCGGCCTCCCGCGCGAATACAGCGCCGTACAGGCCAGCGCCTACTATAAGATAATCGTACATAGCATTATTCCTCCAAGGGGGCCATTTCGGCGTTGACCGCGTCCTCACACGAACGCATGGCCTGTATGGTCTTGTCCATCAACTCGGGCAGTTCCCATCCCAGACGCTCCGCGCCCGTGCGTATTACGTCCCGCGAACAGCCCGCCGCGAAACGCTTGTCCTTGAACTTCTTATTCAGCGACTTGACCTCCATGTCCTGTACGCTATGGCTGGGGCGCATTTTCGCCGCCGCGAAAATCAGTCCCGTGAGTTCGTCCGCCGCGAACAGTACCTTTTCCATCAGTTCCGTCGGCTCCACGTCGCTACAAATCCCGTAGCCGTGACTGCACACGGCGTGTACGAGTTCCGGGGAAGCGTCGATTTCCGCGAGCAGTTCGGGGGCCTTCTGACAGTGTTGGTCGGGCCAGCGCTCAAAGTCCACGTCGTGCAACAGTCCGGCGGTGGCCCAGAAGTCGGCCTCGTCGGCGAACCCGAGTTCATTGGCGTACCAGCGCATGACGCCCTCGACCGTCAGCGAGTGGCGGATATGGTACGGTTCAGTATTGTACTTTTTCAGCAACGATAACGCCGCCTCACGATTCGGATATTCTTTCATGCTTCCGCTTCCTTTCGTATAAGTCCGGCTCCGGCTCCGCGTCGACGGCCTGTAACCAGTCGTAGTAGGGCAACAGGAACGTATAACCCTTTTTGACACGCTCGACAATTGCGCGGCTGTAAAGCTCCTCTGTCAGCGGCCCGGCATGCTCTATCACGAACGATTTCGCGTGGTACCACGGCGCGAGAATCGCCGACGGGGCCTCCGAACGCGCGCGGCGGTACTCCTCCGTTTCCAGCGTGAACTCCGGATTCCGTGTCAGGCGTCGCGTGAGGCGTTCCATAGGCTCCGGTTCGCGGTCGATACGCGCGCGGAGTTTCGCCATTGTGACGGGCTTCGGCATCCAGTAGCCGAGGCCGTAGCTCCAATAGTCGGGGGCGAGTTCAAACCAGAAACACGGCTTGCCCGTCCACTCCTCCGCGGGCGCTGTGGGCCGCTCTACGGTAAACCACAAGTGGTCTTTGTACGGCCCGCGCCCGAATAAGCGCCGCGCGTCGCGGTAAATCCGCGTGACTTTCCGGATTAGCCCGGCGTCGGGGCGCTTCGCGCTGAGAAATTCCCACAGTTCGTCGGCGAGCGCGGTCATGGGCTGTTGGAAATGTGTCTGGTACTCCGCCTTGTGGGACTGGAACCACTCCCGGTTGTTGTTGAAGCGGATTCCCCACATAAAGTCCACGGTCTCCTGTGAAAAGCCGTCGAACATTACTTCTCCTTCGCCTCGTCGAGCGCCCGGGCGGCGTCCGCGATAAGTTTCACGCAGAGGTCGTAGCCCAGCGCGCCGCTGTCGAGCGTGATATGGTAATTGCGTCCGTCGCCCCACTTCTTCCCGGTATAGCGGTTGTAGTAGGCGTGGCGGCTGGCGTCCTTGCGGGACATGAGGCGCTGTATTTCGGTGGCGTTGGAGCGCCCGAGCATTTCGCTGACGCGTATGGCGCGGTGGATGTCGTCGGCGTAGATGAAGACGTGCAGACCGTCGATACCGGCCTTGCGGACGACTTCGTCGGCACAGCGTCCCAGAAGCACGCACGGGCCGGCCTTGGCGAACCGGAGAATAATCGCCTGCTGTACGTCGTGAATCACGTCCTGACTGTCGCTGTAGAAGACGCTGGAGGCGACAATGCCCCGGATGATGGAGTCAGTACGGGAGATGTCCTCGCCCTCTGTTTCGACGAGTTCGGGAGAGTAGCCGCTGGCCTCTGCGGTCTGTTTTACGATGTCGCGGTCGTAGAAGGGAATGCCGAGTTCTTCGGCGACGCGTTTGCCGATGGAGTGTCCGCCCGCGCCGTACTCCCGGCTGATGGTGATGATACAGTTTTTCATGCTGTCGCTCCTTTCTGTGGACGGAGGGCACTGTCGCCCCGCAACGCGTGGGCGGCGTCAATGGTCAGGGAAAGTCGTCGTCAAGCAGTTCCTGAGCCTCCTGTATTTTCTCCTTGACATGCGCGATGGGGCCGGACACAAAGGGGTCGGTTTTCCGCCTGTCGTAGAGGCCGGAGAGCGCCTGCATAAGCAAGTCAAGGGCCTTTTTGGGGTCGCACTCGACGGCCATACCGTACAGGAACGCCTCCCCGATACGCGCCAGAATATCCGCGCGGCAGAAGTCCTCCTCGTCCGGACGGTTGACGGCGTCGAGGGCGCGGAAGTACAGCCGGAGGGCGAATTTCTCGTTTTGCTCCACGTAGAGGCCGTCGCGGTACATGTCGCCGAGTTTATAGAGGCAGTTGGGGTCGTCGTAGAGGAGGGCGCCGAGGTTGTAGTAGCCGTAGGCCTTGCGGTAGTCGGGGGGCTGGTGGCGTCCGTAGAAGTAGCAGTAGCCGAGATTGCACAGGGCGCGGCGTTCCCCGGCCTCCGCCGCGATTTCGTAGAGTTGCACGGCCTGCTGGTAGTCGCGTTTGAGGTAGTTGCCCTTGTAGTAGAGCGTGCCGAGATTCAGCGCCGCGCCGGGGTGCCCGTACTGCATGCACAGGCGGTAACAGCGTACCACGGTCTCCATGATGTCGGGGAAGCGCGTACACTCGTGGTGTTCGCAGGCCCACTCGAAAACGGCGTCGTAGTCCTGCTCCGACAGATAACCGGACAATTCCTCGATATCGCCGATAAAGGTTTCGGCGTAATGCCGCCATTCGGGGTCTTCTTCGGCGTCGTACTCCTCCGGCGTAATCGTGCGCACGATGCTTTTCATACGCCGGAGCGGGTATGGGGCGTTTTCCTCCGTATAGAAGCTGACCGCCTCCACAATGCCCTTGCGCAACCGGTTCGCGTCTCCGAGCGGTACGAGGACGTAGCTGTTGACCGGAATCTCCTCGTCGGAAAGGTAGAAGTACGCCTTATTGATTTCTTTCGGACGCACGGAACAATAACGGTATTCTTTCACGTTGTCACCCCCTGTCGGGGCGTATTATAGCATTTCCGCCGGACGGTTGCAAGGCGTGCGGGGCGACGTAGATTGTCCGGTAGGTGGTATAGACGACCATGCCGGGGCGCGCGCCGACGGGCTTTTTGACGTAGCGGGCGGGGGTGTAGTCGACGGGGACTTTGTTCCCGTCGCGGGCCTGCGACCACCACGCCGCCAGCGCCGCCGCCTCGGCGATATCGTCCTCGCCGGGCGTCCGGCCCTCCGTACACAGGATGACGTGGGAGCCGTGTATTTTCTGGGTATGGAACCACCAGTCGGAACGGCCCGCGGCTTTCGTCAGGGCGTCGTTCTGGCGGTTGTTGCGCCCGACGAGAATCCGGAGGCCCGACGCGGTGCGGTATTCGCGGGGGCGGCCCGACGTTCTCGGCTCTTTCTTACGCGCCTTGTCGGCGTTCCCGCGCAGAAAGCCGCCCTCGCGCAACTCGCGCCGGATGTCGAGAAAGTCCTGTTCGGTCTCCCCCTTGGACAGCTCTTCCAGCACGCTGTCCAGATACTCAATATCGCGCCGCGCAAGCTCCATTTGTTCGGACAACGCCTTTTCGGCGTTGCGGGCGCGGGTATATCGCTTGTAGTATTTTGCGGCGTTCTGCTGGGGCGTCAGGAGGGGGTCGAGCGGTACCGTGACTTCCGGGGCGTCCGGGGCGTAGAAGTTCTCGCACGTCAGCGACGCCTGCCCGCGCTCCATCCGGTACAGGTTCGCCGTGATGAAGTCGCCGTACTCCCGCCAGAGGTCGCGCTTCTGGGCGTCCTGAAAATCCTGTTCCTGCGCGCGGAGTTTGCGCCGGAGACGGTCAAGCGCCGTCGTGGCGGCTCTCGTGAGTTCCGCGCCGCGAATCCGGGCGCGTTCTTTGCGTTCGCGGTCGTCGAAAAAGGCGTCCAAGAGCGCGGAACAGTCCGGGAAGCGTACG
>CAMHDB010000115.1 GCA_946183715.1 uncultured Oscillibacter sp. | reverse complement strand
ACGTGCGCTTTGGCATTGACATCTCCGCCTACCAGACGGAGGACCGCCGCGACCACAAAATCGACTGGGAGGCGGCCAAGGCGGACGGCGTGGAGTTCGCAATCATCCGCGTGGCCATCCGCGGCACCAGCGAGGGCGCGCTGTGGATTGACAACTTTTTCGGGCAGAACATCGACGGGGCCATGGAGGCCGGACTGCAAACGGGCGTCTACGTCTTTTCGCAGGCCGTGACCGTGGAGGAGGCCTTGGACGAGGCCGAGTTGGTTATCGCCTGTCTGCGCGAGCACCCCATCGACGGCCCCGTGTGCTACGACTGGGAAGTCGAGAACCGCACCTACCGCACATACCGCGTATCCGGAGACGTGGCCACCGAGTGCGCGCTGGCGTTCTGTCAGCGGATTGAGGAGGCCGGATATACGCCCATGATTTACACCAGTCACGAAATCGCTGACCTGCGTTACGACTGGGACACGCTCTCCGCCTATCGCCTCTGGTATCCGTGGTATCTGTCGAAAAGCGACGGGGTATCCAGCGGCAGATTCTACCCCCATATGGTCATCTGGCAATTCAGCAAGCGTTGCGAGGTCGACGGCGTGGGGAAGAAGGTGGACGGGAACCTATGGTTCCGCCCGAAATACTGAAAGCGCGGACGGCTTCCGTACAGGAAGCCGTCCCTGTTGTCGTTAGCCGAAGGCGTGGTAGCGGTAGAGGAACGTCACAATCTGCGCACGGGTGCAGGTACTGTCCGGGGAGAACTCCGTCTCGCTGGTGCCCGCCGTGATACCGCGCTCCGCCGCGTAGGAGACGGCCTGCGCGTACTCCGCCCCCGGCGAAACGTCCGAGAACGTCTTACCCTCCCCGACCGACGGGCGTCCGGCGAGAATCCACAGGTAGCGTACCGCCGCCGCGCGCGTGCAGAGCGTGGCGGGCTGGAACTCCCGCCCGGTAATCATGCCCTGTTCGTGTGCCCAGAGCGCCGGCTTGTAATAGTAGCTGTCGGGGAGAACATCCTTGAAGGGGTTGGAAACCGTCGGTTCGGGGGAGCCGCTGTAGCGCCAGATAAACGTCAGAATCTGCGCGCGGGTACAGGTATTGTGCGGGGCGAAAGACGACGCCGAGACGCCGTTCGTCACGCCGCCGCTGACCGCCCACACGACCGGACAGGCGAAGTAGGCCGACGCGCCGACATCCTCAAAGCCCGATTCGGTGTCGAGCTGTATTAAATAGTCATGGTTGCCGCCGAGCGTCCAGCAGTTGCTTTGCGACTGGTAGACGTTACAAAACGCCCCGCCCGGGCTTTGCGCGGCGAGAACGTCCGCGAACAGCGTCGCCCACGCGCCGCCCTCCCGGAACGTATAACGGTTGCCGCCGTCGGCGTCGCCGCGTTCCACGTAGAGGTCTCCGCCCCAGTCTGCCCCGTTCATATTGCCGCCGTAGATATACGTCCGGCTGCCCGGCCTGACTTTGACAACCGTCATTTCCCGTTCGGCGTAGTCGCTCCCGTCGGCGCGGCACAGGACGCTTTGCGCCTCCGTTTTCACGCTCTCGAAAGCTAAAACGCAGTTCGCGCCCGCGACGCTGCCGCTTTCTATCAACAGGGTACTGTAGCCGCTCTGCGCGTTCCGCGCGGGATTCGCCACGGGGTTTTTCAGAAACAGGTAGACTTCCTCTCCCCACTCTCCGCCAGTCGTCGAAGGTTTCGCATCGATGAAGAGGCCCCGGTCGTCCTCCCAGTCGTCCATGCTGCCGGGCGTCAGTCTGAGGTTACGGGCGCGGGCGGTGTCCGTGGGGAACGCGAAGCCGCGCCACAGGTTTCCGTTCGCGGACAGCGCGGGGATACACGGCTCGTTTTCGATAAATTCGGTGGCCTGCGGGATGGCGGCCTTACAGCCGGGGACGGGCGTCAGCAGGGTGACGGGGAGTGTCGTACTGTGCAGGGAAGCGCCCTCCCCGCCGAAGGGGTCGAAGACTGTCACCGTGGCCTCGCTGACGCGCACGGCGCTGAACGTAACCGTAAACTTTCCCTGCGGCGTCACGCCGTGGATGGTGCAGGGGCCGGTTTCCGACGCCAGCGCCGGGACGCACAGCGCCGCGCATACGGCCAGAAAGCATAGCCAGCGTTTTCCCGTTTTCATACGCATTCACTCCTTTTCCGGGGCAATTCCAATTTCAGGAAAACCCGCAAAAGTATAACACGCCGGACGGCGGATTACAAGCCCTTTCGCGCGGAGGGGCGAATACGGAGGCCATATGGAATTACAAAGACTTGACAAAATTCTCGCGTCCACGGGGCGCTTTTCGCGCAAGGAGGCGCGAAATCTGATTCGCGGCGGGCGTCTGCTCGTCGACGGGAAGCCCGTCCGCGACCCGTCCGCGAAATTCGACCCGGAGGGCGTCCGGCTGACCGCCGACGGCGCGGATATCGCCTACCGCCGCACAACGTGGGTCATGCTCAACAAACCCGCCGGGTACCTGTCGGCGACGGAGGACAGGCACGACCCCACCGTACTGGAACTCCTGCCGCCGGAATTACGGAACCTGTTCCCGGTCGGGCGGCTGGACAAGGACACCGTGGGCTTACTGCTCCTGACGGACGACGGCGCGCTCGCGCACACGTTGCTGTCGCCCCGGCACCACGTCGAGAAGGTCTACGAGGCGCGGGTGTCCGGACGCCTCACGGACGCCGACGTGACGGCCTTCCGGGAGGGGCTTACACTCGCCGACGGGCTACGGTGCCTGCCCGCCGTGCTGGAAATCCTCTCCGCCGGGGACGCGGAAAGCCTGTGCCGCGTGACGGTACGGGAGGGCAAGTTCCATCAGGTGCGGCGGATGCTCGGCGAACGCGGGAACACCGTGCTGTCATTGGAGCGTATCAGAATGGGCAATTTGCCATTGGATACGTCCTTGGAGCGGGGAAGTTTCCGCTTTTTGACAGAAGAAGAGGTAGAAAATCTGGGGATTTTTTCGTAAGCGGCGGGAAAAGGGCAAATGTTTCACAAAAAAGCGGAGTTGTTTTTGTGAAAAAGAGAAAAAAGATATTGCAATTCGACAAAAATGCCGTTATAATAGGCTTGTTGACAAATTGCACAAAGCGCGGAGGCCCCGGAGGGGCCGTGTCATTCATGGGACGGGGCTTTCGTGAGGCGGATTTGTGGTGAGGAGGATACCGATGTCTGGTCGGATGTTTCAAAACGTGGTACTCCAGTTGAAGGAGAACACAAATCGCACCATCGGGGTTATTGACGGCGAGGGCATGGTCGTCGCGTGCAGCGAACTGCCCATGATTGGACAGCACTGGGCCGAGTACGTCCCGCAGATTAACGCGGCGTCTGGGACGCTTCTGGCCACGGACGGGAAGGTTTTCAAGGCGATGGGCGGCTGGGGCAACCAGTTCGACTACGCTACGTTTACATTCGGGGACAACGAAGTCAGCCGCGCCGTGTGCGCGATGGCGACCGTCACGCTCAACGCCGCTAAGGCCTACTACGAGGAGAAGCACGACCGGGGCGCGTTCGTCAAAGACGTGATTTCCGACAACATCATGCTGGGCGATATCTACGTCCGGGCGCGGGAACTGCGCGTGAATACGGACGTTTCGCGGGGGGTGTTCGTCGTCCGGTCTCTCCGGAAGGTCGACTCCGTGCCCATTGACATTATCCAGAGCCTCTATCAGGACAGGCAGAACGATTTCGTACTCAGTGTGGGCGAGGGCGACGCCGTGCTCATTCACCAAATGCCCGACAACGCCACCATTAAGGACTTGAACAAGATTGCGCTGTCCTTGGAGGAGGCCTTGCAAATCGGCGGGGAAAGTACGGTGGTCGTGGGTGTGGGGACAATCGCCACGCACTTGCGCGACTTGGCCCGTTCGTACAAGGAAGCGCAGATTGCGATAGAAGTCGGGAAGGTGTTCGACACCGAAAAGTACGTAATCAACTACGAAAATCTGGGAATCGGACGCCTGATTTACCAGCTCCCGACGACGCTTTGTGAAATGTTCCTGCAAGAGGTATTCAAAAAGAATCCTATCGACGCCCTCGAAAAGGAGACGCTGTTTACGATTCACCGCTTTTTCGAGAACAACCTGAACGTGTCGGAGACGGCGCGGAAGCTGTTCGTACACCGTAACACGCTGGTGTACCGTCTGGAGAAAATCAAGAAGCTGACGGGCCTCGACCTGCGCGAGTTCGACGACGCGATTACATTCAAAGTGGCGCTGATGGTCAAGAAGTACCTGACTTCGCGCGGAATCGATTCCTGAACGAAAACGCTCCTCCCGGAATTTTGACACACAAAACCCCCTCCCGTATCCGGAAGGGGGCGCGTCAGGGCGTCGAGATGTCCACGACTTGCAGACAGTCCCCGGAGACGCGGAAGCGGACTTCCAGCCCCGCGAAACCGAACCCGTAGACGCGCGCGGGGTCGTTCTGGTAGCGCGGACGGGGGTCGTGGGACAGTACGCCGACGAGCGCGGCGCGGTCGGCCTCGGGCACGCGTTCCAGCAGGGACGGCGCAATCTCGACGGACAGCGCCGCCGTGGGCGTATCGGCGGCGAATCCGCCCCGGGCGTCGGGGTGGGCGTCGGTGTAGGGCAGGTAAGGCTTGATATCGAGAATCGGCGTGCCGTCGGCGAGGTCGGCCCCCCGGACGCACAGCACTGGCCCGCGCGACGGGTCGTCCTCCACGCGTTCCAGTTCGACCGAAGACAGCCCCACGGGGTTCGGGCGGAACGGCGAGCGCGTCGCGAATACGCCCAAGCGCCGGTTCCCGCCCAGACGCGGCGGGCGTACTGTCGGCGACCAATCGTCGCGGGCCGCGCGGTCAAAGACCCAAATCAGCCACAGATGGGAGAAGCCGTCGATTCCGCGCAGGGCGTCGCGGTTTCGGTACGGCGGCTCGAATACCACCCGCGCACGTAAATCGTTCACAAGTCCGCTCTGACGCGGAATGCCGAATTTCGTCGCGAACGCGCTCTCTATGCGCGCGATGACGCGCAGTTCGTAAGATGTACCGTCCATGTCACACACTCCTTTCGCCGGATTCTACCCGAACCGCCCCGGCGCGTCAACACGCAAAACGGCCCGCCTGTACGGCGGGCACAAAATTACGGGTTGCCGGCGCGGTTCGTGCCGTCGTTCATGGATTCCCGCGCATTTTCGAGGCCGTCGCGCGCGCGCTGTACCCCGTCCTCCAGCGCGTCCGACGCCTTCTCCGTCACGGAGCGCTCGCGCGTGTCGCCGAAATCCGTCACGCCGCGGTTGTCCGTGAGTTTCCCATTGCTCTCGGTGACGTTCCGGCTGCTTTCGGAGAGCGTTCCGTTTCTGTTGTAGGCGTTCGTGCCGCCGCAGGCGGCCAGATTCAGCGCCAGAAGCGCCGCCGCGCCCAGAGGACCCCAGATTCTTTTCACAGAATACCCACTTCCTTCTCAACTCGCCGCGATACCCGCGCTTATTCTGCCCGGGCCGCCTCATCGAATGCGCGGAAAATTACGGAAAGAAATCGTACACGATATCGCCCTGTTCGCTCGGATTTGGCCGGTTTCTGTCGTGCAAAATCAAAAACCGGGAAATTACCCGTGCCGCGCCCGACGATTTTTTGAATATTTTCGTAAATTGTTCTTGACGAACCATAAAAAATAGGGTATGCTAGGAATACTTTATTACTCGCGGCCACAACTGTGTTTACCTTGTGTGGGAAGGAGCGTCACGTTATGCGTACACAGGTCATTACTATCAACAATGAGGTGGGCTTGCACGCACGGCCCGCCACCTTCTTCATCCAGAGAGCCAATGAGTTCAAGAGCGGCATCTGGGTGGAGAAAGAGGAGCGCCGCGTCAACGCCAAGAGCCTGCTGGGCGTGCTCTCGCTGGGCATTGTGAAGGGAACCACCATTACCCTCATCGCCGACGGCAGTGACGAGGAGGAGGCCATCAACTCCCTCATGGCCCTCATCGAGGACAACTTCGGCGAATAATTCCATTTTTCGCCGGAGGCAATCCCCGGGAACGCGAACAGAGGCCCGTAACCGTACTGGTGCGGGTCTCTGTCCGCGCTTTTGGGCGGCATGCCCCGCCGTGTGCAATCCGTCGGAACGGAAAACGCGGGGAAGGCGGTCAGAAAAGCAGAAAACAGACCGTAACAGCGCCCGAAATCAAATACGATACGCTTTTCGTTTCGCTTTGCGATTCCCCGCCCGACAGAGGAAAATGCGCGAACAGTAGCCGGAAAAAACTATCCCGCGCGGCGGAAAAACCTCTTGTAAAACGTCCTCACAGACCGGAAAACGTCT
>CAMHDB010000114.1 GCA_946183715.1 uncultured Oscillibacter sp. | reverse complement strand
TTTGAGCGTGTCGGGGGCCTCCCCGGCTTCCAGACGCGCCCGGGTATTCGCAACCATCTGGGAGACCACCGCGTGAAAGTGTTCCAGCGTATAGAGCAGGGCGGTCGGCTTTTCGCCGTCCACGGCGTCGCCACGCGCCGCGCCCGACAGTTCCTCGAATGCCTCCGCGTCGGGGTTGTGAATCAGCAACGCGGCACTCTGTCCGCTGTGCTTGCGCAGTTCCAGCAGGATATTGTCCTTTTCGCCCGTTTTCGCCATTTCGAGCAGTTGCCGCGCCCGTTCGAGCGCCTCGTAAAGCGGGAACTTCTCGAACTGTACCGCCACGCCGAAAGACAGCGTGGGGAAGGACAATTCCGGCAGGGGTTCTTTTTCGTACTTCTCCCCGAACGCCTTTTCAAATTCTGTCCGGATGGTATTCATAAACAAGTCGCGCAGCGCGGCGCACAGGCTGACAATCGACTTTCCGTCCAGCGGCTGCCCGTCCGGGGTGATTCCGCCCGTACCCGTCAGCGGGGCCAGAAATAACAGGTCGTCGCCCCCGGCGTAAATCGGCATGCCGCCGTAGTCGGAAACCAGCTCCGCCGCCTTCTTGTCGTAGGCAAGACAGCCCTTCGAGAAAAAGCCCACCCAGTCGTTTTGCAGGCCCAGCAGGAATTTCCCCATTCCGTCGCCGTCCGCCGAGACCACCGCGTAGTAGTAATCGTGTTTCCACTCCGAATCTTTCGCCGCCCGGGCGATTTCCGAAATACTGCGGATTCTCCAATCTCTGCCCGTCAGGAAATTTCCGGCGTCCGACGGGAACAGCTCGCTTTTCTTAATCAGCGTGTTTCCGCTGTCTTGCAGGACATCTTTCCGGGCGAACATCCGCCGGAACGGGTCGATTTTGCTGTCCATTGGGAACGTTTTCATCAGTTCCAGCGCGTCCAAGTACGGCGACAGTACCATGATACAGTTTTCCTCGCCGACTTCCTTTTCGGACAGAATCACGTGGTGGATTTGCAGGTACTGTTCCAGAAAAGTTTGGAACTCCTCGCGGGTATTGGGCGCAATCGCTTCGCCCGGGAAGGCGTCGCCCGTGTGCGTGACAGCAGTACGAATCACGCGCCTTACTTCCTCGTCCAGCGCGGATTTGTCGTCGAACTCTTCGGTATGGAAAATAACCCGGTCGTGGTACTTGCCCACGCCGTCATTCTCCGCCGCGCCGTCGTGGTACGGGGAGACTATCATGGCCCCGGGAATCTTCGGAACGCCCTTTTCCGGATTCCCCGCGACGCCCTCGCAGATACGCCGCGACAAGTCCGAAAACAGGTAGCTGGCGAACCAGAGCGCGGCGGGAATCGTCGCGTTGGAGATGGTGTCGAAAATCGGCCCTATCGTCACGCCGACATAGTGTCTCATAGCGGCCTCACCTCCCGGGCACCTCTGAGGAATTTCGGAAGCGCATTCCCCCAAAGAAGGTTGTTGTAATGCTCTACGTATTGCTCCATGAAGTCCCGGATATCGAACGCCGTCTCCGGTGTGCTGAGTTTATCCGTTTTGTATCCGGAAAACGTGTACTCTTTCCCGTAAAGCACGTCCGGCACGGGGAAGGCCGTAATAAATACGGTATCCTTTACGACCTTAAAGAACACGGGGGACGGCACACGCTCCAGTTTATCGGGGGAATCGGGGGGATAGAAGGAAATGGAGATATTCATACGCCGTCCGTCCTCTTTCTGATAGGACAGGTTCCCCGCCGTACCCAGAAACGCCCGTACATAGCGCGGCTTTTCGTCGGTCTGCGCGGAGCCGTGCGCGCCGATTGCGGGCGAAATCCCCCGTTGTTTCATCCACGCTTTCTCGTTGCCGATTCCCAGTCTGTGCATGTACCGGAACAGGAAAGAGCGTTCGTACTCGCTCGGTCCGTAGGGCCGGGCCTGATTGTAGCCCGACTTCATCAACTGGTAAAAACAGCGTATCGCCTCGAATGTGTCGGTAAAGTCCTTGACGTTCTCCGGCGGATTCCAGTCCTTTTCGTCATAATAGGGCGGGTCGAAGGCCATGTAATAGCAGATTCCCGTCTTTGTTTTCCGCTTGATGTACCCGGCGATTTCGGCGCGTTGCGCGTCGCTGAGCCAGAAGTCGTCGCAGAACTCCGCCGGGGCGAAACTCCCGAAGCCCTTGCTCTGCATGGTGCCGAAATTCGTCGTCAGGAAAAATTCCGTGACGGTCTCCTCTATCACCTTCCGGAGTTCCGCGTTGAGGCACTGGATTTCCAACACGGGGTCGGACAGGATTCCCATCGTTTGCTCGTCCAGCGTATCTTTGCCGGAGTTGCCGTAGAACAGGGAGTAGGAATAATCCTGCAATTTGAGGGGCCGCCCGTCCTCCGCCGTTACTTTCTTGTTATTGCCGTTGATGAATACAACCTGCGGCGGTTCCGGGCAGTAAATCCGCATGCGGTACTTCAGCGCCGGGGACGCGTCGCGTTTGTCGTTGTCGGGCCGTCTCTGAACCATGCCGGAGTAGTCCGCCCCGCGTTCGCGGAGGCGCGACAACAGAAAGCGGTCGAATTTCGGCTTGACTTCCGTGGCGCGGAGCGTCGCGCCCGTCTCCCGCGCCTGAAAGTGAATCATAGGCGACTGCGCCTCCAAAGGTAAGGTCAGCGTGAAGCGGTCGTTGAATTTTGCCATATCCGGCGTCACCTCGTTTCGTCTGCGTTCGCTTCTTGCGGATACTGTTCGATTTGCGCGGGCGGCTGTTCCGGGGCGGAATCTTCCTCCTTTCCGGTAAAATTCAGGAAACAGGACAGCAGCGCGATAAGGAACAGCGCCCAGCCTGTACAAGCAAGAATGAAAGCGCCGTGCTTCTTGAAAAAGTCGAATGCCCGCTTTTCCCAATCTTCCGTGCGCGAGGACTTGTGGCAGGCGAACACAGTCAGGAGGCACAGGAGCGCGAACAGCGGCGGGCCTCCGATGATTCCCCAGCCTTCCATCATGGGCGCGAAAAAGCCTTCGACAAAGGGCGAGAGTAGCGCGAAACCCAGCGCGACCCACGTCAAAACCGTCTGGAAGTTCGCGTCCGCCACGTCAAACAAATCCTCCAACTGCTCGTCGAGGAGTTCTTCCTGTTCCAGTACCCTTGTCTGTTTGCGGAGGAGGTCGTAAATCTCCATGCCTTGGTCTTGGTTGGTTACTTCCGGAATCATAATCTGATTGCGGAAGACGTTGAAATCCTTCTGCAGCTGAATCAGTTCGCGCCTCCATTTGAACAGCGACACGTCGTCGCCGGCGAGGCGTCCCGCCGCTTCGGAATAGCCCGCAAGCCCGGTTCTCTGCGCGAGCACCAGCGAGACCAGATACGGGTACTCCACCGTAAACGGGCGAATGACCGAATCATAAATGCCGCCATACCGGGAAGTCAGGCAGAGCATGGAAAACTCCGTGGCGGCGTGAATCGTTCCCCAGTCGGCCCAGCGCGGGTCGATGGATTCCGCCAGCAGTCCGTCTCTCATGTTCGCGTCCTGACAGGTGGGGGCGCCTTCGTCCACGTAAATGAGACTGTAGAGCTTTTTTTTCAAGTCCTCGTTGTCGCGCCAGTCCTGTTTCGGAGTATCGGGCGGCAGGCCGTCGCCCGTCAAAAGGCCGGACAGCGCGTCGTCGCGGATAAGCTCAATTTCAAACATGCGGTCGTCGGTAAAGGGCACAATGTCGACAGAATCCGCCGTCACGAGGTCATGTAAAAAGCGGGTACGCGGTTCCGCTGCCCGCTTGCGGTACTGCCCTTCCAGAACCCGGAAATCCAACGGCGGAACGCTGATTTCCGGGAATTCCAGTTTCAGAGTGTCCGCCGTGATGATGTAGCCGCCCTCGTCGCGCGGGAGGAACGGAAGCGCGATACGGCGTCCGTAGTCCGCGATACGCTGTATGTCGCCGATTTCCGGGTAGAGCCAGTTTTCGGTGTACAGGAACAGCACGCCACAGCCGAACGCGTAGACGTGCAGTTCCACTTTCTCCACGCGCAGTTCGTAGGACTTCCCGTCCCGCGCAATCGTGTATTTGCCGTCTCCGGTGCCGCCGAGGCGGAGAATACGGCAGATGTCGCGCCGCGTCCTGTCCGGACGCGCCAGCGGGTTCACGCCTTCGTAAATGTCCTGTCCGGCGACGCTCAAGTATTGCCACAGCATGAAGCGGTCAAGCAGTTCCCTGTCTTTCTGGTTTTCGGCAAAAACAGTATTGGCTTTCAATTCGCGCCAGCCGCCGGAAGGGAATTTCGCGGTCAGCGCGTCTACGTACCCGTCCGGCGTCCCTATCCCGCCGCCGCCCGTCCGGTGAATCTGGAACGGCCACGCGAATATGTGATAGCTGAACGGATACGCGGTCTTTATGTTCAGTTCTTGCATACAATCCCCTCCCGGTCAGGCCTCCTCGTAGTTGTAGTAGTCGCAGTGGGCGGGCACGACCTCGACATAGAGCGCGGTCTGCCGCAGACGCGCCTTCATGCGCCGCACGACCTGTTCCAGCGCGCTCAGGTAGTCGTCTACGGACGTGTACAGCGGGTTGCAGCAGCCCGTGACGGTGTAGGAGAACTCGCCGCCCGCCGGACAGCCCCATTCCGCGCGGTACAGCGCGCGGGAGGCGTGCGCGACGGCGGAGATATACACCCCCGTCTCGGCGTACACGCCCTCCGCCACGGCGCGGAACAGGTCCGAAAATTCCTCCTGCGGCATGACCGTCTGCCCAGACAGGTCATAGCCGCTGTTGGTGCCAATCATCATGAACCATTTCACGGTGTTGAAGTAGCGCGCGAAATCCGGCAAGTCGACCGCCCCTTTACCCATAGAATCCGCTAATTTCCCACTATAAGCAATTACAAGCGCTTTCTGCAATTTGTCCATGACACGACATGAACGCGGCCTTGTTTCCGCACTCCCCGCCGTGCGGCGGGGCAATTTCCCGCTATCGGACGGCCCGGGCGGCTTTCCGGAGGCGCTTGTTTTCGTACATCCGCTTATCGGCCCGGCGCGTCACGTCCCCTACGGAGGAATCCGTGTTCGGGTTGAACTCCGCGATTCCCATGGAAATCCGTGTCTGTTCCCAAGGCTCGCGCGCGGAGGCGCAAATTTCGGCGTTCCCGGCGTCGAAGAGGCGGATAAGCGCGTTGCGGTTGCGGTAGTCGTCATGTTGCAGGATGACCGCGAACTCGTCCCCGCCGATTCGGAATACGGGGCTGTGCTGGAATACGCGGCAGATGAGCGCGCTGGCGGTCTTCAGGTAGATGTCGCCCTTGTCGTGCCCGTAGCGGTCGTTGATGGTTTTGAGGTTGTCGCAGTCGAAGACGCCCACCGCGAAGCGCAGGCTGTCCGGGGAGTGGAACAGGGCCTGCTCCAACTCCCGGGTGTAGATGTCGAAGGCCCCCTTATTGCGGACGGATGTCAGCGCGTCGGCATAGGCGCGGTTGTTCAGGTCGCCGATATGGGATTTCAGGTGCCGGATGAGGCGGCGGAAGGCGGAAGTCAGGATTCCGACCTCGTCGGTTCCGGCGTAGTTCAGTTCGATGTCGTAATTGCCCGCGTTGAGCTGTCCGGCGGCGTCGGTGAGTTCCCGCAGGGGCCGGGTGATGTGGTTCGTAAGGTGCATCGTCAGCGGGATAAAGGTCGCCAGCAGAACGACGGACACGGCCAAAATTCTGTAAATCAGGTGCTGCCACGTGGCGTTGATTTCCGACGCGGGAACCGTGACGTTCAGGCGCATTCCGTTGCTCAGCGGCAGGCAGACCGCCAGTTTTTCGCAGCCCTTGAACGTGTACCGGAGGCGGGCGCCGTCGCGGAGGAGGCCTTCCGGGGCTTCCGGCCTGTTTTCCGTAACGTCAATGCGGGGGTGGTACACAAGATTCCCCTGCGCGTCGCTGATAAAGGCGTATCCGTTCTCGTAGAGGCGGATATGGTTCACCTGCCGGGCCATGGTGGAGTAGTCGATTTCGATTCCGACCACGCCCACGAAACGCCCCTCCCAGTAGATGGGGACATTGTAGGAAATCACGCGCATGTTTAAGTTGTCCGTGATGTAGGGCGGGAGCCAGACGGGCTCTCCGGCGGCCTTCGGGACGGTAAACCACACTAATTTTGAAGTGTCCCCCGTGTCATAGCCGGTGATGTCCGTGACTTCCCGCTCCCGGAAGGCATCGCCGTCGAGATTGTCGTACCAGAAGCCCCGGACAGTCTCGGAGACCGCCGGGTCGATTCGGTAGTAGTACGTCAGGACGCCGTTGGTCTTGTAGACTGTCCGTTCAAAAATCACGCGGACGCGGTCAATATGGCGCTGGAGTTCGTCGGGTTC
>CAMHDB010000113.1 GCA_946183715.1 uncultured Oscillibacter sp. | reverse complement strand
AAGTCACCTACTACGAAGAAATGGCAAGCGGCATTGTCACCGTGCGCAACGTGGCGGGAATCGTCAGCGCGGCCCTCATCGGCGTACTGTTCGTGGTCTCCGTGTTCATCATCTCGAACACCATCCGCCTGACGACCTACGACCGCAAAGAGGAAATCGCAATTATGAAGATTGTCGGCGCGACCAACGCCTTTATCCGCTGGCCGTTCGTCTACGAAGGCTTCCTCATGGGCATTACCGCCTCCGGCGTGGCGTTCCTCTTACAGTTTCTCCTCTACTCCGCCGTGACCGGGGCTATCGCGAGCAACGACGCGCAACGCCTCTTTGAAATCCTCCCGTTCGGGCGGATTTGGCTCCCCGTGCTCGGCAGTTTCCTCGTCACGGGCATGCTCGTCGGTATCGGCGGCAGTCTGACCGCAATCCGGCGCTTCCTCGACGTGTAACGCCGCGGCGTGACATCCGGTTTCGACCGTTTACATTTGAAAAGGATGGAATCTGAGCATGAAAAAAGCCAAACGCGTGATTTCCGCTCTGCTGACGGTTCTCGTACTCACGGGGGCGGCTGTGCCGTCCTACGCCGTCATGCGGGAGGAAATCGACACCCTTATTGAACAGGCCAACGGCATTCAGGAGGAGCGCGACGCCCTCGAACAGGAAATCGGCGCGTACTCCGTGGATATCGCCGCCGCCCTCGACCAGAAGACCCTTCTCGACGAGGAAATCGCGCGGATTGAGAACGATGTCGCCGCGCTTGAGACGCAAATCCTCGACTGCGAAGCGCGCATTTCCACCACCGAAGCCGAACTCCGCGACGCCCAGTCCCGCGAGGCCGAACAGTACGACTTATTCTGCCAGCGCGTCCGGGCGATGGAAGAGCAGGGACGCATGAATTACTGGATGATTCTCTTCCGCGCGACCAGTTTCGTGGACTTCCTGACGCGCCTCGATTTCGTCAACGGGATTATGCAGTCCGACCAGCGAATCATGGACGATTTGAAGGCCCTGCAAGCGGAAATCGCCGACAAGCAGATACAGCTTGAAGGCGAACACTGGGAACTCGAAACCGCCAATCAAGCGCTGTTGGAGAAGGAAAGCGAACTCGACGCACAGCGCGAGGCCGCGAACCAGTTGATTATCGACTTGGAGGCCAACCGGAACGAGGCGGAGGCAAGCCGCGACATTCTCAACGAGGAAGCGGAGCGCATACAAGGCGAAATCGTGCGGCTTTCGGAAGAACTGGCCCGGCAGGAAGAGGAAGCGCGTATCCGCGCCGAACAGGCGGCTGAAGAGGCGCGTATCCGTGCCGAACGGGAGGCGGAAGAGGAACGTATCCGCGCCGAACGGGCCGCCGAAGCGTACCGGGCACTGCGGGAGAGGGTCAACGCCCGCCTCGACGATTTCACGATTGACGAAGGCCTCGGCGGGTACATCTGGCCCGTCAACAGCCGCCGCATTACGTCCACATTCGGCGGGCGGGCGTCGCCGGGGGGAATCGGCTCGACGAACCACAAGGGCATTGACATCGGCGGCGTCGGCTACGGTACCGCCGTACACGCCGCCAAGGCCGGGACGGTCATTATCTCGCAGTATTCCAGCTCCTACGGCAATTTCGTCGTAGTCTCGCACGGAGAAGGCAACACGACGCTGTACGCGCACATGAGCACGCGACTGGTAGAGGCCGGGGAGAGCGTCGAACAGGGCGGCATTCTCGGCCTGACGGGCTCCACCGGGCATTCGACCGGGCCGCACCTGCACTTTGAAATCAGCGAAAACGGCACGAGAATCAACCCGCTTGTGTACTTAAGCGGGTACAGTCTGGCGTAAGGGTTCAGCGCACAGTCCGGGCAAGCCGAATTGTGCGCTGATTTCATGCCGGAAACAGGAGGGGAAAGCAATGTCGGAACGTGTACTAACTCTGCTGGACAGTACGCGGCGCGCCGCCGGGAAATACCGGGAGATGTTTTTCGCGGCGCTCTGCGCGGGCCTCGTCGCCTACGGGTTCGCCATGACCAATATCCTGAACAATCAGGACAACATATCCAATACGCCCGGGGGCTACGGGGCCGGAACGGCTTCCGGACGCTGGTTTCTCGAATACCTCGCCGAAACCGTGCGCGCCGTCTGGGGTACGAATACGCTCCCGCTGTTCAACGGCCTGCTGTCCATTGTGTTCGTCGCGCTGGCGGCGTGCCTCGCGGCCTCCGTACTCGAACTCCAAAGCCGCCCCTTCCGGATTCTCACCGGGGCGCTGTTCGTGACCTTCCCGAGTTTCGCGATGACCATGCTGTTTATGTTCACGGTCGGCTACTACGCCTTCGCGCTCCTGCTGACGCTCGTCGGCGTGTACGTCGCGAAACGGTTCGGGCTGTACGGGATTGTCCCGGGGGCCGTCTGTATGGCGCTGGCGCTTGGGATTTATCAGGCCTATTTGCCCGTGGCGGCGGCGCTGTTCCTGCTCATTCTCCTGCGGCGCGGCTGTTCCGACAACCCCCCGCCCGCCCGCGACGCCTTCTTACAGGGCCTGCGATTCCTGTCGGTACTCGTACTCGGGCTGCTGCTCTATATGCTCCTCCTGCGCCTCGCCCTGTACCAGTCCGGGGAGATTCTCAACGACTACCAGCAAATAGACGAGATGGGCAGTCTGTCCCTCGCCGAACTCCCGCGAATGTTCGCCGACGCCTGCCGCGACTTCCTCGCGCTCCCCTTCCGCGAACGCTACGCGGTGAACTCCACGCCTCTGATACGCTTCGCGTTCCTGTGTGCGCTCGCGCTGTCCGCCGTACTCTTCGCGTGGCTCGAAATCCGGGGGCGCGCCGAAATCAAAGTCAAACTTTGTAACCTGCTCTGGTTCGCGCTGTTCCCGGCGGCGGCGTTCGGAATCGTGATTCTGTGCTACCACAGCAATATTTTCGGGCGCATGGTCTACGGCGCGGTCACGGCGTACCTTCTCCCGCTCGTCCTGCTCGAATGCGCCCCGCGTGCGGCAGTACGCCTCCCGGCGGCGGCGCTGTCCGTCCTGTTGCTCCTCGCCTCCGCAAACTACGCGTGGCAGTCCAACGAAAACTATATGGTGCTCTACTACACCAACCGCCAGACGGAGCATTACTTCGCGTCGATGGTGAACCGTATCCGAGCGACGCCGGGGTATCGGCAAGACCTGCCCCTCGCGTTTATCGGGGAGGATATCCGCGACGCCGCCTTTGCCAACAACGTTTACCGCCGTACTTCACACCTCTACGGCGGCTACAGTGAGACTTCCAACTATCTCAAAGCCGGGAAAAGCTATATGTCGCACTATCTGGGCTTCCAACAGCCCGAGGCGGCGGGCGATACCGTCGACGCGCTCGCCGACACGCCGGAAGTACGCGCCATGCCCTGCTACCCCGACGACGGCTCCATTAAAGTTGTCGGCGGGTGTATTGTGGTGAAGCTGGAAGAGGTATCGAATGTATCGCTGTCGCCCGACACCGCCTCGGTATACGTCCCCGCCGTGGGTACACCGTGAAATTCACAGCAAGGGCAGGCGTTCGTCGTGGTGACGGCGCAGCGCGGCGGCACAGGCTTCGATATCGGCGCGGGAGGTCTCGGGGCCGAAACTCAGCCGGATGACGCTTTTCTGTACGCGCGCCGGGAGGCCCAGCGCCTTGACGACGTGGCTTAGCCGCCCCTGATGACAGGCAGACCCCGCCGAAATACAAATGCCCTGCGCCGACAAGTCCGTGACGATATTCGCGGCGGGCCAGCCCGTCAGCGACACCGCGAGAATATGCGGCGCGCAATCCGTCTCCGGACTGACAACGCACAAGTCCGGAATCGCCGACAGTAACTCGACGGCACAGGCGCGGAGTTCCCGCAAATGTTCCGTCGTCTCCGGAAGCGCGGCGCGGCGGAGTTCGACGGCCTTCGCGAACCCGGCGATTTGCGCCGTGGCCTCCGTGCCCGAACGGCGTCCGGCCTCCTGTCCGCCGCCCGGTAACAGCGGGCGCGGATTCTTCACGCGCTCCCCTACGTACAACGCCCCGATTCCCTTCGGGCCTCCGATTTTGTGCGCCGAAACCGTCACGAAATCCGCCCCCGACGCCTTCGCCGAAAACGGCACCTTTAGAAAGCCCTGTACGGCGTCGGTATGCAGGAGCGTCTCGGGGTTCACGCCGCGCAGACGCGCCCCGATTTCCTCGACCGGGTAGCGGTTGCCGATTTCGTTATTCACCAGCATGACAGTGACAAGCGCGGTATCGGGCCGCACGGCGGAGAGTACCGCTTGCGCGTCAATGGAACCGTCGGGGCGCGGCGGGACTTGTGTCACGGTATAGCCTTCCTCTTGTAATTGCTTTAACGTCTCCAATACGGCGTTGTGCTCGACGGCGGTCGTGACGATGTGGCGGCCTGTGCGCCGATTCCGCCAGCAGGCCGCGCGAATCGCCCACGCGTCGCCCTCGGTGCCGCAGGACGTGAACGACAGCCGCGACGGCGGGCAGTCCAGCGCCCCCGCCACGACTTCCCGCCATTCTTCGACCTGTATCCGCATGTCGTAGCCCGCCCGGTACTGCGCGCTCGGGTTCGCGTACTGGTCGCGCAAAACGTCGTACATCGTCTCCGCGACGGCTCGCGGTACGGGCGTCGTCGCGGCGTGGTCAAGGTAAATCATAACAGTCAAGCCTCCTCACTTGACAGACACGGTTTCATCGGATAAGATATCGGGAAGTGATTATAACCGCCTTTGACGCAAAACGCAAGGAGATTTTATGAGAGCGGCAATTTATACCCTCGGGTGCAAAGTGAACCAGTACGAGACGCAGGCCGTCGAAAAACTGCTCCGCGAACGCGGACATATCGTCGTCGACTTCTCCGCCGACGCCGACGCCTACATTGTCAATACCTGTTCGGTGACGGCGGTCAGCGGGCAGAAGTCGCGGCAGGTTATCCGGCGCGCGCGGCGCGAACACCCCGCCGCCGTAATCGCGGTGTGCGGCTGTTACAGCCAGACGGCCCCCGGGGACGTGTACGCGCTGGGCGTCGACCTGATAGCGGGCACCGGAGACCGCGCCGGATTCGTCGAACTGCTCGAAAGCGCCGTCGAACAGCGTACCCGCACCGTGCGGGAGGCCGTCGACGACGCCCGCGCGCGGCGGGACTTTGAATTACTCCCCGCCGGGGGGCTGTCGGGGCGCACAAGGGCCATGCTGAAAGTAGAGGACGGTTGCAATAATTTTTGTGCGTACTGCATTATACCCTACGCGCGGGGGCCCGTGCGCTCGGAACCGTTGCCGGAGGCCGTGCGGCAGGCGCGCGAACTCGCCGACGGCGGCGCGCGCGAAATCGTGCTGACGGGTATCGAGATTTCGTCGTGGGGGCGCGATTTGCCCGGCAGTCCGGCGCTCATCGACCTGACGGAGGCGCTTTGCGGGGCCGTCCCGGGCGTGCGGATACGCCTCGGCAGTCTGGAACCGCGCACCGTGACGGCGGATTTCTGCCGACGCGCGCGGGCGTTGCCGAACCTGTGCCCGCAGTTCCACTTGTCGTTGCAGAGCGGTTGCGACGACACCTTACAGCGTATGCGGCGGCGCTACGACACGGCCCGCTACCGGGAATCGGTGCAACTCCTGCGCGCGGCCTTCGACAATCCCGCGATTACGACGGACTTAATCACGGGCTTCCCCGGCGAGACCGAACGCGAATTTGCGCGGACGCTGTCCTTTCTCCGCGAATGCGGATTCGCAAGAATGCACATCTTCCCGTACTCCCCGCGCCCGGGCACCCCGGCGGCGGACATGCCGCAAATTGAGAAAGCCGTCAAGGAAGAACGCGCCGCGCGCGCGAAAGAACTCGCGGACACGATGCGGGCGGAGTACCTGTCGGACTGCGTGGGGCGGGAGTACGACGTACTCTTTGAGCAGTCGCGGGGGGGCGTGTTCCGCGGACACGCCCCGAACTACGCGGAGGTGTACGCGCCGGGGGAGGGGCTCCGGAACGAGTGCCGCCGGACGCGGATTGTGTCCAGTGACGGCGCGGCGCTCTACGGGGAAATTCTGCCGTGACGCAAGTCCCCGCGCGGGGGCCGTCTCCCCGTGTCAACGGGAAGGGGCCTGACCGCTCAGGCGTCAATGATTTTAATTTTCCTTCTTGTAATCCGCCCGGGAATTTGCTATAATGATTTCCGAGAACGAGTACGCGCCGCCGTTGAGACGCCGCGCATAATTAAGGAGGAGGTGTTAAGTTCCTAAATAAGTATTTGTCACCGAAAGGTGAAAGACGCCTAAAATTTGAAAGCCTTGGCGTTAGTTCGCGCTGACTTTACAGCGGGCGGAATCCCCGGAAGACACCCGTGCCGGTTGAAACAGTCCGGCTAACTATGGGGTAGAACCCTGAGGGCGGGGG
>CAMHDB010000112.1 GCA_946183715.1 uncultured Oscillibacter sp. | reverse complement strand
CCAGCGCGATTCCCTCCTGCTTGAACAGTTCGCGGTAGGTGAAAATCGCGTCCTCTAACTCGGCCTGCAAGTCCATTTGTTCAATGCGGAGCGTAAATCGCCCGTCCTCCATCTTGGAAAATTCGAGCAGTTCTTCGACCATGTTCGACAGCCGCTTGGTTTCGTTTAAGATAATCCGTATCCCGCGGCGCATTTGCATGGGGTCGCCCGTCGGGTCTTCCAGAATCGTCTCGCCCCAGCCGTTGATTGCTGTTAAAGGCGTGCGCAACTCGTGCGACACCGACGAGATAAACTCCGTCTTCATCTTCTCATTCTGCCCGATTTTCAGCGACATGTTGTTGATACTCTCCACGAGTTCGCCCAGCTCGTCGGAGTAGCTCTTGTCGATACGGTAGCCGTAGCCGCCGTCAGAAATACGCTTCGCCGCGCCCGTCACTTCCGCCACGGGTTCCACGACGTTGTTGATAAAGACGAGGTTCGTCACGAGTACGATACCCATACAGGCCGCGACCGCCAGCGTAATCGCGAGTACGGTCATGACCACCTGTCGGTCTACGTTCCGGAGGGAGGTCACAACGCGCATAACGCCCTGTACGCGTCCGTTGTAGACCAGCGGATGGGACACCGCCATAATATTTTCGCCGGTCTCGGGGTCGGGGCCCTGAAAGGCCGTCATGCGGTTGTCGGACAACGCGCGGCTGATATCGTCTGTGCCGGGGGTGGTGCCCGCCGTCAGGCCGGAAGTCGAAACCACGATACGCCCCCGGCTGTTGATGAACTGTAGTTCCACGCGGTCCTTGTCCTCGAAACGCTCCGTAGACTGTACGGCTTTCTGGTAGTAGCTGTTGAAGCCGCTGCCCATGAAGTATTCGTTGAAGGAGTTGGCGATAGCCTGCGCGCGGGATTCAAGGCCCTTCTGCATGGAGCCGAAGTAGTAGCTTGAAATCCCGGCGGAAACCAGTATGACAGTCGTCATAAGAATGACGCACACGGGCGCGACGGTGTTCGTAATCCAGCGCCGCCGGAGGCCCGTCAGACGCGGTATCGACAGGCGCGCCGTGTTCTTTTTCAAACGATTCAGAATCCCCATTTGTACCCGTAGCCCCAGACCGTGGTAATGTAATTCGGCGTCTGTACGTTGTCCTCGATTTTGAGCCGGAGACGCCGGATATTGACATCGACGATTTTCAGGTCGCCGAAGTAGTCCTGTCCCCACACGCGGTCGAGAATTTCTTCCCGCGAGAGCGCCTTCCCGGGGTTCTCCATGAAGAAACGCATAATGGAGTATTCGACCTGCGTCAGCTTGATACGTTCGCCGTTCTTCTCCAGAGTACGGTTACGGGTATTCATGAGGAACGGCGGCTGACGGATTTCGCCGGAGTGGGCCAAGTCCTCCCCGCCCGAACGGCGGTAGAGGGCGTCGACACGGGCGGTCAATTCCGCCGGGGAGAACGGTTTCGTTACGTAGTCGTCGGCCCCGGTCATGAGGCCCGTTACTTTGTCCATCTCCTGCGAGCGCGCCGTGAGCATGATAATGCCAATCCGGGCGTTGGTGGCGCGGATACGCCGGCAGACTTCAAAGCCGTCGATTCCGGGCAACATGATATCCAGAAGGGCTACCCGGGTGTCGGGATGTTCCTTGAGGCGTTCGAGGGCGGCTTCCCCGGTCTCGGCCTCTATGACATCGTACCCCGCCCGCCGGAGATTGATTACGATGAAACTACGGATACTCGATTCGTCTTCCAATACCAGAACTTTTCTCATGAAAACTCTCCCTCATTTCTGTGTCAGTTGTCGGAAGTGAGCCAGTCTTCCCGCACAATCAGGCTGAACGCGGAGCGTAATTCCTCCTCCGTCATGGAGAAGTCGCGCGCTACGCTACTGTCCGGAAGCTCGGCGGTGTAGATGGTCTCGGTACGCCGCCCGATGATGAAGCGATTCCCGCGCACGGCGCGCATATCGCGGCCCGAACCGCTCAACGCCGAAACGCGTAAAAACGGCTGCGCGCTGTCGCGGAGACAGAACGTGACCGACGCCTCGCCGGGGGATGTGGTACGCACGGCGTAAAAGCGGTTCGTCCACGCGTCGGGGATTCGCAGATACCACCCGTCGTCGAGATTGTGATAAGTACGCAGTACGGACACGGAATCGCCGGAGCGGTCGAACTGCCGCCACTCAATCAGACGGTAGGCGGTATCGCCGGAGGGGCCAGTCGGTAGGGCAATGGAACGGGGCGTTTCCGTGATTCCGTCGCTGTTGAAGTCGGAGGGGTAGAGGGAACAAAACGGGCTGATTTCGCCGGAGACGCCCGTCGTCTGGTCTATCACGACATTGGCGATTTCGCCGCCGCGCAACGTCAGAATGTCCGTGACTGCCATACTTTGGTCAGTCACGCCGCTGACGTAAATCGCGGGTTCGCCATTGCTGAGCGTCCCGGCGCGCACGCGGCCCTGTTGGCTTAATTCCGCCATCGTGGACGATATCCGGATATAGGAACGTGTCACCAGACTTCCGTCGTCCTGCCAGTTGTAATAGTCGGCGACGCCGTCGCCGTTCTGCCCGGCGCGGAGTACGAGTAACTCCTGCTGTCCGTCCTCGTTCAGGTCGAACGTCAGGTACTTGACGTAATCCGTGCGGACAAGGGGGTGTGTCTCCTCGTCGTCGCTGGTGTAGACTTCCAGCACTTGCAACTCCGCGGCGGCCTTCCAGCCCACGGCGATTTCCATACGCCCGTCGCCGTTCATGTCGACGTAGTTGATACTGTAAATCGCGGTGCCGGAACCCTCTATTCGGAAGGATTGGCGATAGGTATCGTCCTCGGCGCTGAAGATATAGATTTTCAGGGGCTTTTCGTCGGCTGGGTTGCGGAAGAACGCGACCGCTTCCTCTCTGCCGTCGCCGTTGAGGTCGATGAGCTGTACGGACTGGATATTCGAGCCGGACGTGGGCGCGGCGTACTCCGCGCCGCCGCTCAGAATTTCGGTGAGCAGTCCGTTTAGCTGGGTGTACTTGGCGGGGAGTTCCGGGAGCGCGTACAACTCCTGCGGGTTGAGCGTGAAGCCGGGTCCGTTGGCACACCCGGACAGCGTAAAGAGTATCAACAGCAGTGCCGCCGCGAGGCGGTGTCGGGTCATAGTAAATGCCTCCTCTCTGGCGTAATTCCTGTCATGATAGCACATTTCAGGAAGTTTGGGTAGCCCTTTTTTCGGATTTTTCCGGAAAGCGCGAAAGCCTCCCCCGATATCGGGAGAGGCTTCCAACGTCACGAATTGTCGGGGACAAAGGCGAGAATCTGACGCCCCCCGGCGACGGATTCCAGCGCGCGGGCGTAGTCGGCGGGGACGCCCCACAGCAACAGCGGCCCCGATACGGCGCGTTCGTGGCAGGCGGCGCACAGCGACAAACTCAACGGCGCGGCGCAGTCGGCGTAGGAATCGGGGGTGTCGACGGCGCGGGCGACGGCGGCGGACTGGAAGCGGTCATCGCCGGCGTAGCGGTTGGCGGTGAGCGCGTGGAACAGTTCCGCGACGCGTTCGGGGAGTTTGTCCGGGGCGTCGGGGTCGAGTGTACGGAGCGTGTCCAGCGACACCCGCGCGCGGTTCCAGAGCGTTTCGCGGCTACGGTCGAGTTCCTCCCGGTCGCGGCGGATTTCGAGGCGTAGCGCCGAGCGTTCTTCCCGGATTGCGTTCGACGCCTGCACGGGGTTGTCGCTGTTCGTCATGACGACGTGGTTGCCGTCCGACTGCTCCACGACCGCAATCGCCGGAATCGCGGGGCCGTTCTGCGCTTCCAACGCTTCCGCCTTGCGCACGACCGCCTCCGCAATCGACAATTCTTTCCGGCGGCGCGCGCAGAGGCGGAGCTGTTCGTCGGCCTCCTGCATGTTCGAGACCTCCGGCGCGAAACGGTGGATTTCGCGTAAAATGCCGCGCTCGTTGGTCGTGAGCGATTCGCGGAGGCTGTCGGCGGCGGCGATTTTGATGTCGGCGGCGGCGCGGGCCTCCTCCATGACGCGGTAGAGTTCCTCGTAGCGCACCAAATCCGATTCCCACTGGTTCCGGCGCTTGGCGGCGTCTACGACCCAGCGCTCGTCCCATTTTCGCACGAACCAGCCCGTAAAAATGCCAGCGCCCACGAACAGTATCCACGCGACGGGGTACCACGCGCCCGGACTGCGGAACAGGAACAGGGCACCGATTGCCACGACGACCCCGAAGGCAATCGCGCCCCATTGGGGGATGACGGGCCGGAAGGGGAGTTTCAGCGGACTTTGTTCGGCCTCCTCGGGGGTCATGCCCGCGAACGGCATGGCGTCCACGTCGGCCTTGGCGTCGGCTAGGACACGTTCGGCGGCTTCCTGTTCGGCCTCGGCCTTGTCAAGCTGTTTCCCGGCGGTCATGATGTTGATGATTGCCCCGCGCAGACGCGAAATGGCGTCGAGTTCGGGAACGTGGTCGGCCTCCAATTTGCTTTTCATGGCGTTGTAGGCGGCGGAGAGCGTCGACAAGTCCGGGACATGCTCGGCCTGTCCGCTGTTGAGGGCGTCTTCCTCCCGTTCGAGTTCCCGCATACGGGCGTCGGCGCGTTCCAGACGCGCTTCCACGTCCCCTATTGGCTCCTCCGTCTCCCACGACACAAGCGACAGATTCCGGTAGGCCTCCGCCCCGACGCCCGTCAGGAGTTCGCCGCGGTTGTCGGCGGTCAAATCCTCCGGGGCGTCGCCGGAGACCCCGAAGGCGTCGCCCGACTGCGAGAGCGTCAGCGTGTGCCCCGCCGCTTGACAGTCCATTTCGGCGCGTTCCGGGGCGTCGTCGCCGGGGCCGTACAGGAGCGCACACAATGCCCCGCCCCAATCGGGCTGCTGTCCCTTGATGGTGTTCAGTCCCTCCCGGAGTTCCAATGCGCCGCCCGAGCCGTCCTTCCAGTCGGCGGATATCCGTTGAATGAACAAGATAACTCCCCCCTGTTCTAGAATCTTCCTGCGTTGAGACTATGCGCGCTTCAGCCGGAATAGCCCAGCGCGGCGAGCAGTTCGTCGCCGTGCGCGTCGCGCCACGTATTGTAGACGCCCTCCGACGCCGTCCGGAAAGCCTGTATTTGTGAGGCTGTCAAGGTTGTGACCTCCACGCCGGACTTGCGGAACTCCCGGAGCGTTTCGGCGTCCCGCGCGCGGGAGGCCGTAATTTCGGCGTCGGCGGCCTCGCGCGCGGCGGCGTAGAAGATTTCCTTGTCCTCGTCGGAGAGCTTCGCCCAGAGTTCCGCCGACACGCACAGGCACAGCGGGTCGTAGGCGCAATTCCAGACAGTCAGGTAACGTTGCACGCGGTCGACTTGCGCGAGGCGGATTGATTCCAACGTGTTCTGTTGTCCGGCCACGTCGCCGTCGCGGAGGGCTGGAAAGGTGTCGGCCCAGTCCATGCGGACGGGCTCCGCGCCGAATCCGGCGAACAGCGCCGATTCCATATCGTCGTCGCGTACCCGAATCGTCAGCGAGCGGAAGTCGGCGGGCGCGGACACCGGGCGGCGGTCGTTCGTGACTTGCCGGAATCCGTTTTCGCCCAGCGCGAGGGGCTCCAGCGTCGTGGCGCGAATCAGGTTTCGCACAGCCTCCCCGCCGGGGCCGTGCAACAGCCGCCTGTCCACGTCCTGCGCGTCGGAGAACAGCCACGGCAGAGAGAGTGCCGACAGGCGCTCTTCCAGCGCTGTCAGGTCCGACACGGCGCACAGTTCCGCCCCGGCTTTGCCGTCGAGAAGGCGTTCCAGCCCGCGGGCGGTGTCGCCGTAGGCAATCTCCACGCGCCAGCGGCCCCCGGTGTCGGCCTCGACGGCCCGCGCGAATGTGTCGGCGGCGACGCCCCATACAGTCCCCTCCGGCGCGCCGATGTTCATCCGGAGAGTTTTCGTGCCACAGCCGCCCAACAGCAGGAGCGCGGCGGAGCAAATAGCCATATTTTTCCAGAATTTCACGTAAAAATCCTCCCGTAAAGGTTGATATCCACGGTTATTATACCGTCCCGGTTCGGGGAATGTCAATATGTACGTATGCGCAAAGAATTTGCCGCGCCGCGCCTTGACAATGCGCATAAAAAAAGAGAAAATTTCCGTTTTCCGGTTGACAGTTCCACCCGAAACGATTAAACTAATAAAGGTGTCCCCGTCGCGCCGCAGGGGTAAGGCGCCCGGGAACCTTATCACGCTCACCGATACCGCAGGATTGGAGGAACTCGCAATGCCATGGTACGTTTCCGGCCCGGTTGGGCTGGCGATTGGCGCGATTGTGTTCTTCCTGCTCGGTATTCGCTACCGGAAATCAACGGAGAGAAGAACCATCGGGGAAGCCGAAGACCGCGCGCTGTCCATCCTCAACGACGCCCACCAG
>CAMHDB010000111.1 GCA_946183715.1 uncultured Oscillibacter sp. | reverse complement strand
GGTTTGCTACATGAAGATTATCGTAGACGCGATGGGCGGGGACAACGCCCCCGGGGCACTCGTCCGGGGCGCGCTGGAGGCGCACAAAGTCCACGGCGTGGACATCCTGCTCGTCGGCAGAGCCGCCGACATCCTGCGTGTCGTGGAGGAGTGCGGGGAAAAGACGCTCCCGGCGGGCGTGGAAATCAAGGACGCGCCGGAAGTCGTGGAGATTTCCGACCCGCCCGCGACGGCGTTCAAGAAGAAGAAAAACTCGTCGCTGACAGTCGGGCTGAATCTCGTGCGGGACGGCGCGGGCGACGCGTTTGTGTCGGCGGGTTCGACGGGCGCGCTGTTGTCGGGGGCGACGCTGATTGTCAAGCGGATACGGGGTATCCGCCGCGCGGCGATGGGGCCCGTACTGCCCACGTCCACCGGGAAAATGATTCTTTGCGACTGCGGCGCCAACGCGGTTTGTACGCCCGAGGACTTGTTGCAGTTCGCGTATCTGGGCAGTTACTACGCCAAGCGCGTACTCGACATCGAAAACCCGCGCGTGGGACTGCTCAACATCGGGGCCGAAGAAGAGAAGGGCGACCCCCTGCGTCACGACGCCTACGGACTGCTCCGCAAGGCCTCCGAGGCGAACCGGATACAGTTTATCGGCAACATCGAAGCCAGTGACGCCATGCTGGGCGGGGCGGACGTGGTCGTTACGGACGGATTCACGGGGAATGTCATGCTGAAGAGCGTGGAGGGAACCGGGAAATTCTTCCTGCGGGAATTGAAGAAGCTGTTCCTGACGAACCCCAAGACGAAAATCGCCGCCGCCTTGCTCAAAGGCGACCTCACCGCCATGAAAAAGGCGCTTGACCCGTCGGAAGTCGGCGGGACGCCGTTCCTAGGGGTATCGCGGCCCGTCATCAAGGCCCACGGTTCGTCGAACGCCCGCGCCGTCTGCAACGCGATTCTGCGCGCGAAGGAGTACGCCGAGAGCGGCTTTATTGACGACGTGGAGAAGAATGTAGGCCTGATGAAAATCGGGCGGCCCTGAAAAGAAACGCCCTCCCCCGGAATCCGGGAGAGGGCGTTTTGTCAGCTTTTCGGCTTGAACCAGATATTCGAGTCAATTCTGTTGCCGATTCCGTACACGACGGCGCTTTCCGAGAACTGCCAGAAGTCCATCTGGTAGTAGAGATTCGGGTAGGGCCTCGTCGCGGTCGTGGAGGGGTACTGCGGGTACCACATCATGTAGGGTTCGAGCGCGCCTTGGTCGTACTTCATGTAGGCGCAATAGCGGCTGTTGTAGAACATGGGGGTATACCCGGCGGCGGCGACGCGCTTGCAGAACGCCACCGCGCAAGCCGTGGCCATTTCTTTCGACACGTTCGCCACGCGGTAGGAACTGTCGTTGATTTCCCAGTCGTAGGAAACCGGGCCGTTAATCTTATGGCCCCGGAGGCGTTCAATCACGAAGTCGGCCTCCTCGATGGCTTCCTTAATGTTGATGGCCTGCGCGAAGATGTACGCGCCGGTCTGGATTCCCTGCGCCAGCGCGCCCTCGATATTCGTCGCGTAGTAGGGGTCCTCGCGGAGCGCGCCCGTCGACGTGCCGCGCAATCCGACACGAATCATGGCGAACTGTACGCCGTCGGCCTTGGCGGCCTTCCAGTTAATGGTGCCGCTGCTCCGGGCGCGGTTCTGGTAGGCGGACACGTCCACACCAAACCACGCGTCGTAGCGGTTGCCGACGTAGCGGATACGCCGCCCGTCGCGCCACACGAAGTCGCCCGCGCCTACTTTCAGCGTCTCGACGCCGGAGTAGATGGGGATTTTCGCGCCTTGGAACGTAAACGTACTCCCGGTGGTCTTGCCGGGCGTGAACACGTCGCGCACCGTCAGTTTCGACGGGGACTTGTTCGGGAGGGTTCCGTACCTCGAAGCGGGGGTCGGTTCGGGTTCGGGCCGGGGCGTCGCCGAACCGCTGTTGAAGAAGCGTTTGAGGCGGCAGTAGACGGTCGCGGCCTCGGCGCGGTTGGCGACGACATTGCCGTAGAAAGAGCCGTCGTCGTAGCCGTTGAGAATGCCCTTGGAGTACACGCACGCGACGGCGTTGCGCATGGCGTCGTTGGGGAATCTGTCCAAATCGGCGATGGAGGCGCGCGCGTTCAAAACCGGAGTACGCGAGAACTCGACGCCTTTCGACTGGAGCAGGTTGTAGATAATCTGCGCCATCTGGTAACGGGTGAGCTGTTGCGTCATGCCGATGGTGATACCGTTGAGGAGGCCGTGTTCGCGGGCGACCCACTCGGCGGGGGTGTACCACTCGATGTAGACGCCGCTGTTGGGGTCTATCCAGCTCAGTTCGTTATTGTAGTCCTGCGTGTAGAAAGAGCGGGACATCATCACGGTGAAGTGGGCCAGAGACAGCGGGGCCTCGGGTTCAAAGGTGCCGTTCGCGTAGCCCTTGATTGCGCCGTCGGCGGCGGCTTCCTCGATGTTGCCGTAAGACCAGAGACTTTCCGGGACATCCGAGAACGTCTGCGCGGCGGCGGGGAGCGTCAGGAATACGCACAGCCCCGCTAGGCAGAGCCCTCGGAAGAGAGCGCCTTTTCCTCTCATGCAAAAACCTCCTGTCTTTCAGAATAGGAAATCGTATCTTCATTTTATAGCAAAATTCTGGAAAAGGCAAGAGTGAAAAACACGGCAGGTGAAATCCGTCGAATTGCACAAAACCTTTTTCCCGGCGCGGGCAAATTCCCCGTAAATTGTGTTCTTTCCGGGGAATTTCGCGTGATTTTTTTGTGCAACTTTTCCGGCGCCGCGCGGGGAAGGCTGTTTACTGCAAATTCACGGGGCGAGCGTGACGCCGAACGCGCCGCAAAGCGGGCAGTAGCCATCATCGAAAACCATGACCCGGGCCGTTTGGGCGCCGTTCCGCAACGGGAGCAGGGCCGTCTCGGCGCCGGCCTCCACGGGCTCCATGCACACGTCGAGGAAGCGTTCATTTCCGTCGAAGTACGAGACCGCAAGCGTGGCGCTGACCGGGGTCACCAGCGTGACGCTCAACGCGTCGCCCTCCACGACGGCGGAGAGTATTTCGGCGGCGTTGGGCGCGAAATGCGCCGTGTATTCGCTGTCGCCCGCGACGGCCTCCGGGGTCGGCTCCCAGTACTCGAAGGTGTAGCCGTCCCGGACGGGGGTCTGGCCGTCGTAGACCGGGAGCGTGCCGGGCGCGACGCCGTCGGCGGTTTGCAGAATCGTCCCGTCGTAGTTTTTCCAAATCACCGTGCAGGCCATTCTTTCCGGATTCGCCAGCGCGCAGAGGCGGCCGATTTGCAGGAGTCCGTCGCCGTAGGCGGTATCGTAGCCCTCGGGGCCGAGGTCACGGACAGTCTGTTTCAGAAGGTTCCGGAACTCGTCGGGCGTCAGTCCGGGGCGTATGGAGAGCGCCAGCGCGGCGGCGGCGGTGACGAGCGGCGCGGCGTAGGAAGTGCCGTAGCCGTTGGAGTAGCGCGAGGCGTCCTTGTGGTACGGGCCGCGCATATTCTGCCCCGGCGCGCTCACTTCCACGCTCTCGTTGCGGAAGGAGAAGGAAGCTACGGACAAGTCCGACGCCACCGCGCCCACACCGACGACTTGCGGGTAGGCCGCCGGATAATTCAGCGGGTCTCCGCTGTCTCTGTGCTCCCCGCTGGTGAGATTCCCCGCCGCCGCGACCATCAGCACGCCCTCCCCGGCGGCGTATTCAATCGCGTCCCGGAGCGTGATGTAGTCCTGCGTGACGCCGAGGCTCAGGTTGAGCACCTGACAATGCCAAGTCCGGACGCTGTCGTAAATGGCGGCGGCTATGTTGGAGATTGCGCCGTTTTTGCTCTCGAAGGCCTTCAGCGGAACCAGTTCGACATCCGGCGCAAGCCCGGCAATGCCCTTGCCGTTTTGGGCCGCCGCAATCAGGCCGCTGACGAAGGTACCGTGTCCCACGCTGTCCGACACGTCATTCCGGGCCGGGTCGCCCTCCGGGACGCAGTAGTTCGCGCCGTCCAGAATCGTGACGCCCTCGAACTCCTCGTGCCCCCGGAAAATGCCGGAGTCCACGATGCCGACCCGGACGCCCTTTCCCGTGACATCCTTCCGGCGAATCACTTCCATGTCCAGCGGGGCCTCGTACCACGCTTCCTCGGAAGTGCCGGAGGCGTCCAGCAGGGACGCGTCGAAGTCCTCAACGTCGGGGGTATCGTCAATGGTGACGATGTAGTCGGGCTCGGCGTAGAGCAGGGCGCCCGACTTGCGGAGGCGTTCGACGGCGTCGGCGTCGCGGACGCGGTAGAGCCCCGCCGGGGCGTAGACTTCCTCCAGAGTCGGAGGAATCGCGCGGGAGGCCGCGTCAAGGAGGCGCGCGGGGGCGTCGGGGTTGAGCTTGACCAGATAGCCGTCGTACTCCGCCGCGGACGCCGCGCCCGTCAGGCACAGCGCCAGCGCGCACAAAACCAAAAAGCGTTGTATCCGTCTCATAGGTAAAAGTCACACCTCGCTTACAGGGGCTCAATGTCGGCGCTGTCCCCGGAATCGGGGGGCGTCGTCTCCCCGGAATCGTCGGGGGCGGGGGCGGGCTCCGGTTCGGGCTCCTGCCGTCCGGCGGAACCGAGGCTCCCGCCCGTCTCCACTAAGTGGCGGTACAGGAATGTCACAATCTGCGCGCGTGTGCAGGTACGCTCCGGCTCGAAGGTCGTCGGCGTAGTCCCGGCGGTGATTCCCCGCGACACGCCCCACGCTATCGCCTCGGCGTAGTCCATCCAGTCGGGCACGTCCCCGAACGGGTTGCGGTTGCCCACCGGCGCGCCCGCGAGTTTCCAGAAGTAGACCATCACGGCGGCGCGGGTGCAGGGCGTGTCGGGCTCGAAGAGTTCCCCGTCGACGAGCCCGCGCTCCGCCGCCCAGATTGCCGGGCGGTAATAGTAGACTTCCGGCGAAACGTCCGGGAAGGGGTTCCCGCTCCGAATCGGGGGCTCCCCGGCGGCGCGGTACAGGAACGTCAGAATCTGCGCGCGGGTGCAGGTCTCGTGCGGGGCGAAGCTCGTCGGGCTGACGCCGTTCGTGACGCCGCGCGCTACCGCCCAGAGTACGGGCTGGTCGTAGTAGGCGCCGGGCTCCACGTCGTCGAAGCGGGCCTCCTCGTAGAGCGCGGAGAGGTACAGCGGCCCCGGCGGCATAAGGAACGTAGCCGAGGCGGAGGACACGCTTCCGCGGGTGAAAGTCAGTCCGGCGGCCCCGCCCCAAGTGAGGAAGCGCTGTCCGGCGGGCGCGGGGTCGGCGGTCACGCTGACGGGTATCCCCGCCGGGGCTTCCGCGAAGTTCGACTGCCCCGCCGTCACCATGACGGGGTAGGTCACAGACCAGTCGGCGTTCTCCGGGGAGACGCCCCCGCCGTTGTCGGGCGTGTCTCCGGTGTCGGGGGCGGGAGCGGGCGTATCGCCGCTGTCAGATACGGCGGAGTTGCCGCTGTCGGGCGCGGGGGTGTTGCCGTTATCGGCGGCGTTGCTGTCCAGCGACGAGTAGTCGACCTCCGTCAGGACAAGAATTTCCTCGGCCTCGTAGGCGTTTTCGATGTTCGTATAACGGAGCGCCACTTCCCCGTTGCGCGCGAATGCGTAGGAACGTTTCCCGGATTGCACGGTCTGGGCGTAGGGGGCCTTGAAGAACAGCCAGTCGCGGGAGACGCCTTCCACGTCGCAGTTGGTCAGGTCGACGAGCCAGTAGCGCCCGTTTACCCGGACGTGGTTCCACATATGCGGCCCCGGCTTCCCGGCACGGTCCACCAAATCGCCCGTGATGATGTAGGAGCACACGTCGCCCGAGAACGTCGACAGGTCGCACAGGTACTGGAAGGCTTTCGCGTAGCCCTCGCATACGACGTTGGTCGAGGCGTCGCCGTCGAAGACGCGGATTAACTGCCACGGGCCGTTTCCGTAGGCCCCGGAGCCCTGCTGCGCGGCGGCGTGGTCGTAGGACACCGCGTCACAGACCGCGTCGCGGTAGGCGGTCAGTTTCTCGAAGTCGGAGCGGTTCTTGTTGGCGTCCACGATTTTCCGCGCGTTGGCGGCAATCGACGCGGCCTGCTTGGCAAGGCTGGTGTCGATTCTGTAATTGTAGTAGCTGTTGTTGTCGGCGCTCTTGGCGTAGTTCTCGGCGACCATCATTTCGACATCGAGATAGGCGTCGTTGGAGAACGTGAAGCCCTTGTTTTCGCTGTACTTGACCGACCAGTGATACGTCCAGTGCGCGGCGGCGTTGTCCTCGCCGTCGTAGGACTTGGCGAACCAGTACAGCTCAAACGGACAGTCGACGAGGAGTTTGTCCATGATAGCCGAACTCGACTTCTGCCGGTCGTGCCCGATTGCGCGGTAGAGGGGTTCCCATAC
>CAMHDB010000110.1 GCA_946183715.1 uncultured Oscillibacter sp. | reverse complement strand
CCGTGGACGGCGCCGACGCCGTGGCGAAGTACGACGAAGTCCAGCCCGACCTCGTCATCCTCGATATCACCATGCCCAATATGGACGGCCTCGAGGCCCTCAAGGCGATTAAGGGCAAGAACCCCGCCGCCAACGTCATCATGTGTTCCGCCATGGGGCAGGAAGCCATGGTTATGGACGCTATCAAGTCCGGGGCCAAGGACTTCATCGTAAAGCCCTTCAAGCCCGACCGGATTATGAAGACCGTGACGGCGATTCTGGGCGCGCCCTGACGAATGGCGGCGAATCTCATCTCCGCCCTCGGCATGCTCTTCACCACGGTTTTAATCCTCGTGCTGGCCTACGTCACAAGCCGCTGGATTGCGGCCCACGGCGCGCCGGGCGCGGGGCTCAACGGCGGCGGCGAGAACTTCCGCGTACTGTCGCGAATCGGCGTGGGGCGCAACGCGTCCCTGCTGGTTTTCTACGCGCGCGGACGCTGTATGCTTTTGGGCGTGACGGAGCAGAACATTACCCTGTTGAAAGAGTGGGAGGGCGAGGAGGCCGAAGCGTGGCTCTCGGAACCGCCCCCGGACGCCGGATTCCTCGACGTCCTGCGCGATACCCTCAACCGCCCCCGGAGGAATGACAATCATGGCTGACGGCATTATCAATATCAACGGCGACAGCGTGCAGACGCTGGAGATAATTTACCTCATGGCCCTGTTTACGCTCCTGCCCTCGGCGGTCATCCTCATGACCTCGTTTACCCGGTACGTTATCTCGCTCTCGTTCCTGCGCAACGCGATGGGTACGCAGCAAGTCCCGCCGAATATGGTACTGGTGGGGCTGTCGCTGTTTTTGACGCTCTTCACAATGGGGCCCGTCGTCCGCGAAATCAGCACGACCGCCTACCGGCCCTACGTCGAGGGCGAAATCGAGCAGTCCGTATTTTTCGAGCGCGCCCAACTGCCCCTGAAAAATTTCATGGTGCAGAATACCGACATTTCCACTATCCGGCTCTTCTGCGACATGGACGCGACCGCCGAACTCCCCGATACCCTCGAAGCGGCGCAACTGCTCCCCTTGCGGATTATCGTCCCGGCGTTCGCGACAAGCGAACTCCGGCGCGCCTTTGAAATCGGGCTGTACCTGTACATCCCCTTCCTGCTCATCGACATTATCGTGTCGAGCGTGCTGATGTCTATGGGCATGATTATGCTTCCGCCGTCCATGATTTCCACGCCGTTCAAGTTACTGCTGTTCGTGTCGCTCAACGGCTGGGAACTGGTGTTCACGTCTCTGGTACGCGGCTTCCGCTACGTGCCGCTGGCCTGAAACGAGGTGAAGGACTATGAATAGCGCGGATGTCGCCGTGATTTTCGGCGACGGCCTCGGCGTGGCGATTCGCCTCGGCGGCCCCATTCTGCTCATGTGTATGCTCGTGGGCGTCATCGTGGCCATCCTGCAAGCCGTCACGCAGATTCACGAGCAGTCCATTTCGTTCCTGCTGAAGCTCATCGTCGTGGTTCTCTTCCTCATTCTGGGCGGGAACTGGATGCTCCGCATTCTACAGGAATACACGTACAAGCTCTTTGACCTGATGGTTTGAAATCATGTTCAACTGGAGCGCGTTCACGCTTTTTCTCTACATCTTCATGCGTATGGCGGGCTTTGTCCTGTTCAGCCCGTTCTTCGGGCGGAACGGCGTTCCGACGTTCTTCCAGAGCGGAATCATACTCTTCCTGTCCATTACGGCCTACTCCGCCTCCGGACAGGTCGTCGCGGTGCCCGAAACCCTCGTGGAACTGTCGCTACGGCTCTTTCTCGAACTCGGCGTCGGCTTCTTCATCAACATGATTATCCGCTTCCTGCTCTATATCCCCGAACAGGCCGGAGAAATCATCGACACCCAAATGGGAATGAGTATGGCCCGCTCCTACGACCCCGGCGCGCAGTCGTCCATGACGAGTACGGCCAACCTGCTCAACCTCATGACGCAAATGCTCTTTTTCCTCTCCAACGGACACGTCACCCTGATTCGGCTTATCCTGACTTCCGGGGACGTGGTGCCGTTCGGCGGCGCGGTATTCGGCGATATGGCCGCTAATCACATGGTGGCGTTCTTCTCGAACTGCGTGCTGTTGTCCTTCAAGCTCAGCCTCCCGATTCTCGGGGCCGAACTCCTCGGGCAAATGGGCATGGGTATTCTCATGAAGGCCATTCCGCAAATCAACGTATTTGCCATCAATATCGAACTGAAAGTCATTGTCGGAATGCTCATGCTTTCGGTGTTGCTGTCCCCGATGAGCAATTTCCTGCTGGAAGCGGAATCTCTTATGCTCGGCTCCATTCGGGACGTGCTGACACTGTTCGCGGATTCACGGTAAAACACGCCGTGGAACAGCCCGTAAGCGAGGTGGTGGACGGTGGGCGAAGACGATTCCAAAACCGAAAAGGCAACCCCAAAAAAGCGAAGAGACGAACGTAAAAAAGGACACGTTTTCCTGAGTAAGGACGCGGTTTCGGTGGCGTCGCTGTTCGGCAGTATTCTCGTCATGCGCGTGACGTTCGCCGGGGCGCTCTCGTCCATCGGCGCGTTCATGGTCTACTGCATTCAGCTCATTCAGAGCGGCGGGATTCCCAATCACGCGTTGCTGTTGCGCTGTGTGTCCCTGCTGGCGGACATCGCGGGGCCGTTCCTCGCGGTCGCGGCGCTCCTGTCGATTGCCGCCACCATGGCCCAGACCCGGTTACTGGTCAGTTTTGAGCTTATCAAGCCTAAATTCGACAAAATCAACCCGTTAAAGGGCTTTCAGAATCTCTTTTCCCTGCGAAGTGTAGTAGAGGCTCTGAAAAACCTATTGAAAGTCGCGATTCTGCTCTACCTGATTTATTCCAGCCTCCGCGCCCTGATGGGAATCGCGGAACGCTACCTCTACGCCGATTTGGGCGGCGCTTCCTCCCACCTGTTCGGCGAAATATTCTCCATGTTGCTCCGCGTGGCAATGGCGTTTCTGGCGCTCGCCGCCCTCGACTTCCTGTACCAGTGGTGGGACTACGAAAAACAGATGAGAATGTCGAAACAGGAAATCAAGGAAGAGTACAAGCAGACCGAAGGCGACCCGCAAATCAAGAGCAGAATCAAGGAATTACAGCGCCGCGCCGCCCAACAGCGCATGATGCAGCAGGTACCGAAAGCGGATGTCATCGTCCGTAACCCGGAACACGTCGCGGTCGCGCTCCGCTACAAGCCCTACGTCGACGAGGCCCCGCTCGTACTCGCCAAAGGCCTCGACGCACTGGCCCTGCGTATCGTGTCCGTCGCGGAGGCGCACAATGTCACCGTCGTCGAAAACGTCACGCTCGCCCGCGCCCTGTACGCGAAGGCGGAACTCTACCAGACCATCCCCGCCGACCTTTACGAGGATGTCGCGGAAATCATGGTGTATCTCTACAAGCTCGGACGCGTCAAAGCGTAAGCGGAAAGGTATCAGCGCATGAGACGACTTATCGAAAATAACGCGGTCACGCTGTTTGTGGTTGTGGTCGTCCTGTTCATGATTATCCCCATTCCGCCGCAGTTGCTGGACATTCTGCTGGTGCTCAACCTGTCCCTGTCGGTGATTATCCTCGTCATCACGATGAACATCTCGGAGGCGCTGGAGTTCTCCATATTCCCGTCGCTCCTGCTCATTACGACCCTGTTCCGGCTGGGCATGAACGTCTCCTCCACGCGCCTGATTCTCTCCAACGGCGGCTACGCCGGGGAAGTCATCAGCGCGTTCAGCGAGCTGATTACCGCCGGAAACGTCGTGATTGGCTTCATCATCTTCGTGATTATCGTCCTCGTACAGCTCATCGTCATTACGCGCGGTGCCGAACGCGTCGCGGAAGTCGCGGCGCGCTTCACCCTCGACGCCATGCCCGGGAAGCAAATGGCCATCGACGCCGACCTGAATACCGGAATCATCGACGAACAGCAGGCCCGCGAACGCCGCGCCAAAATCCAGCGCGAATCCGACTTCTACGGCGCTATGGACGGCGCGACCAAGATTGTCAAGGGCGACTCGACGATGTCCATCATCCTGACGGCGGTCAACCTCATCGGCGGCGTCGTTATCGGCATGCTCATGGGCGGTCAGGACTTCTCCACGGTGTTGCAGGTCTACTCCCGCGCCACCGTCGGCGACGGCCTCGTCTCACAGCTCCCCGCCCTCATGATTTCCACCGCGACGGGCATGATTGTCACCCGGTCGGTATCGGAAGGCAGTCTGGGCGAGGACATGCGCTCGCAGTTCCTCGCACAGCCCACGGCGATTGTCGTCGCCGGCGGCGCTATGATTTTTCTGGGCGTCCTGCCCAATACCCCGCACGTATCGCTCTTTATCGTGGGCATTGCCCTAGCCGTCGCGGGGGCGCTTCTATTCCGGCGCGCGCAGGCCGAGAAGGAGGCCGCCGAGGCCGCCGAGGAAGTCGCCGCCGAGGAGCCCACGGAGGAAGTCCCCACCGCCGCCGACTACTACAAGGACATCAGCAACGTTTACTCCCTGCTCACCGTCGAACCGATTGAGATGGAAGTCGGCTACAGCCTGATTCCCCTCGTAGACGAGCGGAGCGGCGGGAAGCTCATCAACCGGATTGTCATTTTCCGGCGGCAGTACGCGCAGGAGATGGGCTTCGTCATTCCCACGGTCCGACTGCACGACGGCTCCATGCTGGGAACAAATCAGTACATCATCTACATCAAGGGCGAGGAAGTCGCGCGCGGCGAAATCCTCATGGACTACTATTTGGCCCTCGAACCCGCCAACCCCGTCAAGGACATCGACGGTATCGAGACCGTCGAGCCGGCCTACGGAATCCCGGCGCGCTGGATTCTCCCCGAAAACAAGGAAATGGCCGAAATCTACGGCTATACCGTCATCGACCCCCTGTCGGTCATGCTGACGCACCTTTCGGAAACTATCCGGCAGCACGCCTACGAACTGCTCAGCCGCAGCGAGACAATACAGCTCGTGGAGAACCTCAAAAAGACTTCGCCCGAACTCGTGGAGGAAGTCTGCCCGGGCATCGTCTCCTACGCCCTGCTCGAAAAGGTTCTCCGCAACCTCTTAATGGAAGGCGTGCCCATACGAGACCTCGGTACCATTCTCGAGACCCTCGTCGACGCCCTCGCCAATACCCGCGACCCCGACACCCTTACCGAAAGCGTCCGCGGCGCGTTGAGCCGTACCATTACGCGGCAGTTCTGCGAGAACGGACAGCTCCGCGCCATCACCCTCGACGGGGAAGTCGAACGGCGCATTGTCGCCTCCCTCACGCGCAACGAGCGCGGTATTTATCTGGCCATGGGCCCCGAATTGATTCAGCCCCTTATTTCGCAACTCGCGGAGAATATCCGCAAGTTCCAAGAACTCGGACAGAATCCCGTTCTGCTCACCAGTCAGGTCATCCGGGTTTACCTCAGCCGACTGCTGTCGCAGTATTTCCCCAACCTCTACGTGCTCTCCTTCACGGAAATCGTGGGTACGGTGCAGATACAGTCCATCGGCAACATCACCATGCAGGCGTCTGATGAGAAAAGGACGGTCGGAGCATGAAACACGACGAGTATGAGAAAATGACGACGGAGGAACTCTTTCAGGAGTACAGGAGGAACCCTTCGGAAGAATTAAAGTGGGAAATCGTCATGAGGTACACCGGGACTATCCGGAATATCGCCCTTCAGATTCAGGGCGTCTACAGCGGCTTCGCGCAACTCGACGACATCATCAACGAGGGCCTGATTGTCCTCGCGCGCGCCGTCGACAAGTACGACCCCTCCATCGGCAAGTTCGAGACCTACGTCGCCAAGCGTATCCGGGGCATGATTATCGACCTCGCGCGGCAACAGGACTGGGTTCCGCGCCCGATTCGCCGCCGCGCCCGCGAAATCGAACAGGCCAACGCGGAGCTTTACAGTCGGCTCGGGCGCTTCCCCACGGAGCAGGAAATCGCCGAACACCTCCACATTTCCGTTGAAGAGTATCAGGACACCATGTCCAACGCGTCCATGTACAGCGTCGTGTCGCTGGAGGAGACGCTGGAAGGCTGTGACCAGTTGTCGAACCACGACCGCACGGCCCCGGATTCCTCCCCCGACGAGCTTATAGAGCGGCAGGAGCTTCTCGAAACCCTCTCCAAGGCGATTTCCACCCTCCGGGAGAACGAGCAGATTGTCTTGTCTCTCTACTACCAGAAAAATATGAAAATGAAGGACATCGCGGCGGTGCTGGGCGTCAGCCACGCGCGCGCCTCGCAGATTCACACCCGCGCACTGCAAAAGTTAAAGGTGCTTCTCTCCGACTCCATCTGACGGGAAAGGACGGTACTATGGTCAAGGGCTTCTACAATCTCACCTCCGCCATGCTGACGCACGGGCGGCATTTGGACGTGATTTCCAACAATATGGCGAACGCCGCCACGGC
>CAMHDB010000109.1 GCA_946183715.1 uncultured Oscillibacter sp. | reverse complement strand
CGCCGTAACCCTTGTTGCCGTTCGTGAACGCGTACTGATAGAACAGGTAGACGACGGACTGCACCTGCTTCAAGGCTTGGTTCGTCTTGTCCATAACCATGAACATGAGGTCGAACACGGTCAGGGCGCCGATGAGGCGGGTTTGGACGATAAAGAACGTGGTGGGGCTGAGAAGGGGAATGGTGATATAGAAGAACTGGCGGATACCAGTGGCGCCGTCGATGTCGGCGGCCTCGTAGTAGTCGTGGGGGATTTCCTGCAAGCCGGAGATGAACAAGACCATGTTGTGGCCGATAATCGACCACACGCCGATGACGCCGATAGAAATCCACGCGATTTTCGGGTCGTTAATCCAGCCGATTTTCGCATGGAAGATGTTGTTGAGGAGGCCGAACTGCTGGTTGTAGAGCCAGCGCCAGACCATAGCGACGGCGGCGGGGGCGCAGACCATAGGCAGGAAGAAGATGGTACGGTAAACGGACGTGCCGGGGAGTTTCTTGTTCAGGAATACGGCGAGTACGAGCGCAATCACGACGCCGAACGGCACCTCGATGAGCGCGTACTTGATGGTATTCCAGAGGGATTGCCACGTCTCGGCCTGTTGCAGAACCGTGGCGTAGTTGGCGAGGCCGACGAAGGTATTGCCGCGCCCGAAGTCGCCGGTCTTGCAGAGCGATTGCCACACGGTGTTGAAGATGGGATAGAAGTTGAGCACAATCAGTCCCAGCATGGTGGGCGTGATGAACGCCCACGCCCAGATTGCCGCGTTTTTCTCGGCGGCGGTCATTTTTGTTTTGGTCAAAACAACTCCTCCTCCTTTACAAGATACAGGAAACGTCACAGAATTTCGCTCCGGGCAAAATGCAAGGACATTTCCTGTATGTATTGGCACGATAGCGCGGGCGGGCCTGACTTTCGCGGCGCGGCCCGCCCGGTCAAGTCGGCGGCGGGGCGATACGTCCCGCCGCCCGGAGTGGTGCGTTATTCGGCGGCAATCGCGGCTTCGATAATCGACTGCGCGCTGTCGCATGCGGAGGCCATGAGGGCCTCGTCGTTGGGGTTGAGCCACGCGGCGAGGAAGGCGTCCTGCTGAATCTTGTCCTCCCAGACGGTGGTGTTGCGGGTGTAGGGGCGGAAGAACAGCGTGCCCTCGTTCTCGATACGGTTGAAGGCGGAAACGTCCATGCCCGGGAAGGAATTGCTGAAGGCGTCGGAGATACCCGGAATGGCGGCCATCGTCACGCCGAGTTCGGCCTGTTTACGCTGTCCGGCCTCGTTGCAGAACGCGGAAATCAGGCCGTAGGCGGCGTCGGGATACGGGGTACTGGCGGCGGCGGCCCAGCCGAGGCCGTTGTAGGCCGACTGGCGCTCGCCGGGGTCACACTGGCCGTTGCCGTTGGCGTCGCCGTAGGGCATGAGCGCCCACTTGTAGTTGTCGTGTCCCTCCGCGGTGTAGAAGGAATTAATCATCCAGGAGCCTTGCGTAATCATGGCGCAGAGATTGGACTGGAACAGGGAATCGGTACCCGTCTCGGCGACGACGGGCTGGGGCGCGGAGACGGTGAGAATCTTGCGCATCATTTCCATGCCGGCCTTGCCCTCGGCGGAGCCGATAGTCGTGCCCTTGTGGTCGTCGGTGATAATCTGCGCGCCGTAGTCGTACACGAGGTTATACCATCCGTCCTGATTGTTGGAGGTGTTCATGGCGTAGCCGTAGACGTTCTCGGCGGCGCCGGCCTCCGTGATAGCCTTGGCGGCCTCGTAGACATCGTCCCAGCTCCAGTCGTCGGTCGGGGCGGCCACGCCGTACTTGTCGAACAGCGCCTGATTGTAGAGCAGGGCGATGGTGTCATGGTCCTTCGGCACGGCGTACTGGTGGCCGTTGGAGCTGTAGAGGCTGACAATGCCGGGGTAGTAGTTGGCGAGGTCGATGTCGGGGTCGTTGGCAATGTAGTCGTCGAGGTTGAGGAGCAGGTCGTTCTCCATGTACATCTGCGCGGTATTGGAGTGCATCCAGAACACGTCGGGCATGGTGCCGCCGGAGGCGCCGGAACTGAGGAGAGTCCAGTAGCTGTCCCAAGTGATGACGTTAATCGTGACGGGCACGCCGGATTCGGCAGACCACGCGTCGGCGATTTCTTTCAGTCCGGCGAGCTGGTTGTTGTCCCAGATAGCGACTTGCAGGCTTGCGGAGGAACCGCCGCCGCCAGTCGAGGCGGTATTGTCAGCGGATTCGCCGCCGCCAGTTGCAGCGCCGCCGCCACCGCCGCCGCAGGCGGCCAGAGACGCCGTCATGACAAGGGCCATCACAAGAGCAAGAAACTTTTTCATTCGTCTTCCTCCTTACGTTGATTGGCGTCAGGCATAGCCGCGCGGACGCGCCGCGAATGTCACCCCGCGCGGGTACAGGACGCGCTACCATAGAGTTTAGCGCAACATGGATTTTTGTTGTATGGGCTAATGTCACGTTTTTATGGAATTGTGTGGTTTTTTCCAAAGCGCGGCGGGGGTTATTGTACAACATTACCAAAATAGGGCGATTTTTTTGTGTGGCGCGGCGGCGGGAATCCCACAAAAATCGGGGTTTGCCACATGGGGAAAAGTCCGGGGGCTGTCTCGAAAATGAGACAGCCCCCTTTTGGCTTAGCCCTTGTAGAGAAGGTATGACAGTTCCTTTGAACATTGACCTCGGCAAAATCATTCATACAGTTCTGTTTTAATCCCTCGTAGGGAAGGTAGGACTCATGCGCTGGTTACCGGAGACACAGTAGGCGACGTGTTTTAATCCCTCATAGGGAAGGTAGGACGCCGCGAACCCATTGCCCGTATCATAACGGATTCGCGGCGCGTTGTCAAGCCACTATTTTTTACAGTTGCCGCTCTACCTGATAGTCGCCGTAGCGGACACTCTCCCCAGTATTGCGGTCGCTTTGCGGAGCCTGTACGCCTTTGAAGCGCACAAGCGCGCTATACGCATTGCCCCAGTTGTCCTCAAAGCCGCGCATGAGGACGGTTTCGCCGTTGAGGAGTTTCCGGTATTCGTCGTCGGTGACGGGTTTCCGGTAGCCGCGGGGGCGTCCGGGACGAAAGCCGCAGTTCCCCGCACACGACGGGAATCTGTTCCCGCCCACGATGTCCGCGCCGCAGTTCGGACACTTCCCCAGTACGGCCCGCTGTGGGCGTCCCTGTTGCGGGGCCGGATTCGCGGGGCGTCCCTGTGTGGGGCGGTTCTGCTGTGGCGCACGATTCCCGGCGGCGCGCGACTTCATCAGACGATTCATTTCGTCATAACGCACGGGGTCGTAGCCGATACGGTTCCGCTTCGGGCGCCCTTCCGGTTTGACGAGGCGTCCGTAGCCCACGTTCGTTTTCGCGCCGATTCCCGATTCCATCACCAGTTCCCGGAACAATTCACACTTTTCCGTCGCCTTGATTGTGCCGTCCGACAGCAGAAAGCCGAACTCAAAGCACACATTCGGCTGTATTTTCATCATGCTGATTGGGTTCGGGTCCTGAAAGTCCTTGTGCGGCGTGATGTACTCCATCGACAGCATACCGTCGGGCCAGTCGGTCGGGAACGCGCCGAGAAAGGTATCGTTTCCGGTGAAAATCTCCGTTTCGAGCGCTTCGGCGTCGATGTCGTCGCGGCCAAGGTACGCGCCTATCAAAATTTCGCGGTCGGTCTTTTCCTCCCCGCCGTACTTCCCCGGGAAGCGCGAACGCAACATGCCTTTGAGCGACGAGCCGGGAATACAGGGCAGTCCGGTCACGTAGTCCAGCGAGAAACCGAGTTTAATGGCCCCTTCTAATTTTGCGTCGTGCGGGTTGCCCGTGCCGACGAGCAGTCCGGGGTACGTCGTGACGAGTTCAAAGGAGCGGAAAGTGTCCAGTCCGCGCAGTCCGGCGAACAAGTCCGCCTCCGGGAACGCGAACGAAAACACCGCCTGATTGCGTTCCTCTACGGTACGCGTCGGCGCGCCGTTGTCGCGGAGGAGTTCCAGCCCGTCGAAATACTCCCGGTGGAACACGTAGTGCATATTCTTCGACTGAAATTTCATAGGCCTTACCCCTGTTTTTCGTCCTTTTCGCGCTTCGGATACAGGTTGATGGCAAGTTTCAGGGCGATTGCGGCGTTGAGCACTTCTTCCTGACAGTCTGGGTGCGCCGCCGCGTACTGGTACAGGTCTTTGCAGTCCTTGCTTCCGTTCCCCTCGTGGGTCTGGATAATCAGGAACAGCGCGTCAAGGAGTTTCTCGCGGGGCACGTCCGACTTGTTCTTTTCGGAAAAGAACGCAATCGCGGAGAGCAGACTTCCCATGGACACCGCCGCGCCGAATGTGGCAATCTGTCCCCGGAATCCGGCGTCGATTTTGCCGTCTTCCACGATTTTGGCGTCTTTGAGCGCCCTGTAGGCGGCGGGGATGTCGCGGTCAATCTTCGCCTTATTCATCTTCGCGCCCTCCCGTCACCGTGACTTTGCACAGCCCGTAGCCAATGGACGCGTTTCCGCCGAACTGTACGATTTTCCCTTCGACGGCCTCGCGGAAGTCGCGGAGAAAGTCCCGGTCGAGTTTGTCGGCCAGTACGGGGAAGAAGAACACGCTCTCATGCGGCACGACTTCCTCGTACCACAGGTTCTTGCTGACTCCGCCGTCGTCGAGGCAGTTGCGGGCCAGTACGGGCAGGGCAATCTCCGCGAAATCGGCGTCGGAGAGCCGATACAGCGTCAGGCCGTCTACGTCTACTTTGTCCCCGGGTGTTTTGCCGTCGACCTGTACACCCCTGACGGATTGCGGCGCGGGTTCGTCCTCCGCCTTACAGCCCAGAAATTCCCGTTTCATCAGGTAGTAGCGCTTTACCGCCGTCTCCGTGGACACGAGATAGTAGGGCTTGTCCCCGGCGGAGGCGCGTACCGGAATCGCCAGCATTTCCGCCGACAGGATTTTCAGCTTTCCCGGAGACGTGTTTTTGTCCTCCTTGTCGGATTCCTTTCCGAACAGAGGCTTGATACTGTCCTTGTGTCCGTTGCGCTTGAAATACTCCCGCAGAGCGCCCTTGACGCCCGAGGCGTGAATGACGGGGTAATGCGTCACGGGGTCGCGCTCGACTTCGTTGTCGATGATGTTGTAGTTGACATCGCCGTTGCCGACGTGCAGATTGGTCAGGCATTCCAGCCGGAGAATGATGGCGTTCATGACAGTTCCCCTCCCAGTTGAACGACGGAATTGTAACCGATGGTCTGGCAGTTTTGCCCCGGCGGAATTTCGGGGCGCGCGCTGTGAAATACGCTCCCGGCCCGGACGAGATTGTAGCGGACAGTACTCCTTTTCAGCTTATGGATGGGCGTCGGCGCCTTGTAATCCGTGGTGAGATTGCGCTGTGACGTTTCCTCGACGATACAAAAGCTCTTGAACGCGGTACCGGACGGAATCCGGAGTGGCGAGAGGGCGTAGAACCACGGTTCGGAACCGTCGGCGAACGCCGCGCGGACTTGCCGTTCTAAGATTTCCGCCGCCGTGCCGGGTTCGTCCGTCGCGAACGGGGCCGCCGTGACCCGGAACGCGGCGCGCTTCTGTCCCATGTAGGCGACGCTGTCCGCCGGGAAGGCGTCCGGGGCGGCGTCGACGTACACCGCGAACTCGTAACCGGGCGACAGCGAAATCATCTGACGCCGGTAATAGGCGCGGTTCTCCGCGTCCGACGTTTTCTGATTCCCCGGGAGCGTGACGGAACGGAAAATCCGGTCGTCGCCGTAGACGGCCTTGCTTTCGATGTCGATATAGCCTCCGGCGCAGCCCTCTTTGGCCTTGTACTCGTCCTTGGCGGGCAGGGCGATTTCGCCGTGAGAAGTCCAGATTTCCCCCGTCAGGCGCATGGGACGGTAGCCGTTGTCCCCCGCGCGGTTGTGAAACGGGTTGCGAATCAGGACACGTTCCCCGCGCGACAGGAACAGCGGAGAAACGCTGTGAATCACGCCGAACTGTTGCGGCGCTTCGGCGTCGAAACTGAAACTCTCTGGGCCGACAGTCTCCTGTACTTTCGACAGGTTGTCGTAATGGAAATCCGTGTGCAAGTAGTCTCTGTGTTTGAGTGCGAGATACCGCAACGCGCCCAGAATCGTCGTCTGCGCCGGAACCGTCCCCGACAGGACGAAATAGGATTCCTTTCCGGTCTTTCCCTCGCGGCCCCGTTCCGGGTACTCAAACGTCTGGTCGGTGCCGAACGTGTACGGCTCCAGCGGTCGGAATTTGACAAGGTATTTCATGTTTCATCCTCCGCTTTCTCCCGCATGAACTTCTCCCAAATCAGGATGTTGACCAGACTTCTGAGGGAATTGTCCTGAAACTCTCCCGGCACGGCGTAGCCCGGCACCGTCACGCGGCGGTTTTCCGACAGCAGTCGGGTGAAGTACGCGCCCCCGACGGCCTTCGTGTACTCGTCCGAGATTTTCTGCCCGGGGTTGTCGAACAGGTTCCCCCATG